>JAHZJA010001052.1 GCA_022601155.1 Deltaproteobacteria bacterium
GGCCACGAACTGCTCGGCAAACGCTCGGTCGTGGACCACGGCGTTCAGCTCGTAGTGATTGAAGAAGCTGGCGTGGTTGAGGTTGGCCGAGCCGATGATCGCGAGGTCATCGACCACCGCCACCTTCGCGTGGGTCATGTGGTTGCGATACTCGTAGACCTCCACCCCCGCCTCGATGAGGTCCGGGTACTTGAGGCGAGCCGCATACAAGAAATCCCACGAGTCGTTGTGCTCGTCGGGAAACACGCAGACCACCCGAACGCCACGGCGCGCCGCATCACACAGGCTCCGCAGGACCTCCCGCGAGGAAAAGTACGGGTTTTCGATGAAGACGCGGCGCCGCGCCTCGGCCAGCAAGGCGAGCGTCTGCTCGTGAATGTGGAGACGGGCGCCGGGTGTGGTGTCCAGCAGCGAGACCGGCACGCCGCCGGGCTGGGCCGTCAGCGCGGGGAAGTAGGGATGATCGGCCGCAGCGTCGGCCGAGCGATGGCGACCGCGGTCGAAGGCATCGCCTCCCTCGCCGACCCAACGCTCGCGAAACAGGGCCTGTACGGCGGCCACGATGGGTCCCTGCAGATCGATGAAGCAGTCGTGCCACTTGACCCACGGCTCGTCCTGCGCGGGCACGGTGGGGTCGAACGGCTCCTCGTACAGATACTCCTGCCCGATGTTCGCACCCCCGACCAGAGCCCGGCGCCCATCGAACACCAGCAGCTTGCGGTGGTCGATGCGGGCCACGTTGAAGAACGGAAGCTCTCGACGCAGCTGCTCGTAGGCCAGCGGCTGCTCGCCCTCGGCCTGGGGCGCGACCTCCACGTAGGGGAAACTCGAGTCGATCACCGTGATGTTGGGCTCGGCCTCCAGCGAAGCCCGCAGCTCGGTGGTGTCGCCCCGCAGACGCTCGGCCTCGCGCTCCACCTCGAGCGCGGCCAACATGCGGTCGCGCTGTGGCGCGGTCAGCTTGCGGGCGGTGCGAGCCCAGATCTCCTTGAGCGTCGCGAGCGAGTGGCTCCGGGCGGTGGTCTGCACATCGAACAGCAGCCGCACCTCCACCCCCGCCCGCGCGCGGGCCACCAACAGGTCGCGGACCTTGCGGCCGTAGCGGTCGTCGTACAGCAGCATCACCTCGATGTGGATGCTCCGCTGCGCGCCCTCGATGCCGCTGCCAATCGCCCCGTAGATCGCCGGTCCGTCGATGAGCGCACGCGCGGTGTTGCCCGGGATCCGGCGGGGCACGGACCCGGTGAGATCGAAGGTGTACGGGCTGCCCCAGCGACCGATGCGGGTCCCGATGAACTGATCCCAGTAGCCCCGTTCGGCGAGCGAGCCCTGCCGCAGGTGCTCTTGGGAGCTCCAGACCCCGTCCGGCTGCACGATGCGTAGCGACAGGTCGGGACGAAACTCGAGATCCTCGGTGACCGACAGCAGCGCACGACCGTGGTCATCGAGCCGGTCGTGAGCCAGCGTGGTCTCCGACAGCGGACCGTGCTCGACGAGCTCGACCGCGGTGCCCTCGGCCAGCGGCACCAGCTCGCCGAGCTCGTCGTCCCACCGCACGAACCGAACGAACGCATCGAACGACACCCGAAACTCGACGGGGGCATCCGGGCGGCCGATGCGATCGCCACCAAACGACTCCCACAAGCCTCGCGTGTACGCCACGCCGAACCGGTTGCGGGTCGTCCAGACCTCCGGCAGCCGCAGCGCCTCGACCGTGGGCGACACCCCGTGTCGAAGCTGCCCCGTCTCCAGCTCGATGGCCGCCCCGTCGAAACGAATCTCGAAGTAGATCTCCGGCCGCGCCTCGTCGCGACCGTCGACCGCGATGTCGACCTGGCCGTGGCCCCCCGCGATGGTGCCCACCCCCAGGGTGTCGTCGGGTGACAGGGGATCGGCGTCGCGAACCAGCACCGAGACGCCATCGGGCAGCGGACAGTAGCGGCGCCCCCGTCGGTTCCAGTAGACGAACGCCAGGTGACACTGCAGGGCGGGCACGACGATGACCAGGGTACGCGCCTGCGTACCCCGTCACCAGCCGCCATCACCGTGAAGCGGCTCGAGACCGCCGGCCCGGCCGCCGACGGCTCGCCTTGGTATCCCGTGCGGCGGCCATCAGCTGGCGCGCGTGCTCCCGGGCGCTGGGGCCCACGTTCGCTCCACCGAGCATCCGCGCCAGCTCTTCGACGCGCTGCTCCTCGTCGAGCCGCGTCACTCGGGTCAGTGTGCGCCCCTTGTCCGTGCGCTTGTCGACCCGATAGTGCGCATCGGCGAACGCCGCGATCTGCGGAAGATGCGTGACGCACAGGACCTGGTGGCCCGACGACGCCGCCTTGAGACGGCGCCCGATCGCCTCGGCGACCGCTCCACCCACCCCCGCATCGACCTCGTCGAACACGTAGGTCGCGACGCGGTCCTCGTGCGACAGCGAGTTCTTGATGGCCAACAACACCCGCGACAGCTCGCCGCCCGAGGCCACCCGTGACAGAGCGGCGAGCGGCTCGCCTTCGTTGGCCGAAAGCAGGAACTCCACCTTGTCGAACCCGGTGGGACCTGGCGCATCGGGATGAGCGGCCTCCACCCGGACGGCAACGCGCGCGCCCTTCATGTGCACCGTGACCAGCTCTTGCTCGACCGCCTTGGCCAGGCCTTCGGCGGCCGCCACTCGGGAGTCGTGGAGCAGCCGGGCGCTGGTGATGCACGCCGCGTAGCACGCTGCGACCCGCTCGGTGAGCGCGGCCAGGTCCTCCTCCGACCGATCCAGCGTGGCCAGCTCCTCGCGCATCTCTTGGAGCCTGTCGGCCAGGGCATCGACATCCACCCCGTGCTTGCGCCGCAGGCTCTCGAGCTCGTGCATGCGCTCGTCGGCCTGCTCGAGCTCGCCGGGCTCGATCTCCAGCTCATCGGCAAACCGCGCCGCGCCGCGGGCCGCCTCCTCGCACGCGATCTGAGCCGCCTCGAGCTGCTCCTGGATCTCCTCGAGCACCACCGAGCCCTCGCCGCCACGACGCGCCCGGTCGAGCAACGAGCCCAGCCGCACCGCGATGGCATCGTCGGCCTCGTAGAGCATGGTGTGGGCATCGCGGGCGAACTCGACCCAGCGCTGGGCGTCACGCAGCAGAGTCAGCCGCTTCCGAAGGGCCTCGTGCTCGCCCGGCTCGGGCGCCACCGCCTCGAGCTCGTCGATCTGAAACCGCAGATAGTCACTGCGCGCACCGGCCTCGCGCGCCCGCTGCTCGAGCTCGACACGCTGGGCGTCGGCCTGCTGCCACTGCTCGTAGGCCTGTCGATGCTCGACGCGCGCATCGGCCAGCTGGGCCCACGCGTCGAGCACCTCGAGGTGACGGCTGGGGTGCGTGAGGAAGTGGTGCTCGTGCTGACTGCAGATGTCGACGAGCAGCTCGCCCACCCGCCCCAGGACCGTCTGGGTGGTCGGGGTGGACTGAACGAAGGAGCGTCCCCTCCCCGTGCGTGGCACCACCCGACGCAGCACCAGCGTGTCGTCTTCGCTGGGCACCCCGTGGTCGTCGAGGGTCTCGCGAAGCCGCGGCATCAACGGCGCCGAGGGCTCGAAGCATGCATCGACCGACGCCACGTCTTCACCTTGGCGCACCAGCTCGGCCCGGCCTCGGGCCCCTCGCAGCAACGACAGCGCCTCGACGATGATCGACTTGCCCGCCCCGGTCTCGCCGGTGAGCACGTTCATCCCCGAAGACAGCTCGAGCGTGACGTCGTCGAGCAGCGCGAGGCCGCGGATGCGCAGGTAGCCGAGCATCGGAACGCGGGAGGCTAACAGGTGGGCTCGGGGGCGCCGCAAGGACGTGAAATCGAGGCGCTAGCCCTGCCCTACGGCCACGGAGGCGGGCGGCGCCGCGAACCGCGGCCCCATGCGCACCATGGCAACATGAAGGGGTTCCATGCCGCAGCTGATCTCCCGGGCCGACGCGCTGGCCCGCATCGTCGCCGAAGGCGGCCGTCCGCCGTGCCTGATGTGCGCAATCCGAGACGGTGGCGTCGGCCCCGTTCACACCGTGTACGACAACGATCGAATGCTGGTGATGCTGCCCCGCTACGTGCGGCGATGGGGGCACATGATGGTGCTGCCCAAGGCACACGTCGTCTCGTACTCGCAGATCGATCCTGCGCTGTGGCTCGAGGCATCGCAGCTGGCGCTGGTCGCCGCACGGGTGGTCGAGGAGGTCCGCCAGCCCGTGCGCTGCTACGTGGCGAGTACGGGGAGCAACGCGGGGGAGGAGCTCATCCAGACCTCCCGCCACCTCCACATGCACATCATCCCGCTGTACGACCCCGACGACAGGCCGCGCGACATCTTCAGCTGGTCGCAGGGCGTGTACGTGGCCGAGCCCCACGAGTGGGAGGCGCTGCGCGATGCCTACCGCGCAGCCTGGCCCGCTCACGCGACCGCGTCCGTTTCGTCCTTCCCTCGCCCGTGAATCACCAACGGCGAGTCCACGTCGTCGTGCGGCACAAACGACAGTATGCTCCGCCCCGATGGCAGACGCTGCGATCGAGGCATCCCTACGGACCCTGACGGCCGAGGCCAACGGCGCTCCGGGCAAGACTCGTCATGTCGAGGTGGGCCAGGGCCTCGCCCCTCGCGTGGCCGCCTGGGTGGCCCAGGCCCACCCCGACGCCGACCACCAGGTGATCTGCGACGCCCACACGGCCGATGCCGCGGGCCGTGCCGTGGTGCAGGCTCTGACCGAGGCAGGGACGACGGCGCAGCTCGTCGTGCTGCCGCCTCAGCCCGGCGAAGACTACCTCCTGTGTGAAGACGGGGTGATCGAGCAGCTGCGGGAACGGTTGGCGCCGCCCCCCACCACCAACGCGATTGCGGTGGGCTCGGGCACGATCAACGACATCGTCAAGATGGCCACCGCCAAGCTCGAGCGCCCGTACCAGTGCGTGGCTACGGCGGCGAGCATGAACGGCTACACCTCGGCGATCGCGGCGGTCTTGTCCCGCGGGGTCAAGCGCACGCTCCCTGCACAGCAGGCCGAGGCCGTGTTCGCCGACATCGACGTCATCGCGGCCGCGCCCGCGTATCTCAACCAGGCCGGGTTCGGAGACCTGCTGTCCAAGCCCTACAGCCACGCCGACTGGTTGCTCAGCCATCTGGTCCGCAACGTCCCCTACGAGGAGCGACCGGCTCGACTGCTCGACGAGGCCTACGACGCGCTGCTCGGCGAGGCGGCGGCCGTGGGGGCATCCACCACCGCGGGCATCGGGTTGCTGACGCGGACCATCCTGCTGTCGGGGTTCACCATGGCGATTGCGGGGACGTCGGCCCCAGCATCGGGCGGCGAGCACCTGGTGAGCCACTACTGGGACATGGAGCAGCACTGCCGCGATCAGCCGCTGTTCGGGCTGCACGGCACCCAGGTGGGCGTCGCGACGCGGCTATCGGCGATGTTGTTCGAGCAGCTGGTCGCCGTGCCTGCTGAAGCCATCGACCTCGACGCGGCGGTGAGCCGTCGGCCCGATGCATCGTGGCTGGAGGACCTCCCTCGCCGACACCCCCGGCTGACCCCGGCCGTGGTCGAGGAAGTCCGCGAACAGATCACGGCCAAGCAACACCACGGCGATGCCCTCCGCGACGAGCTGGCCCGGGTCAAGGCGCAGTGGCCGGAGATCCAGGCCATCGTGCGCGCCGTGCTGGTCCCCAGCGCGCGGATCGGCGAGGCCCTCCGCGAGGCGGGCGCGGCCGACAGACCCAGCGCGATCGGAGTCGAGCGCGACCACGCCGTGGCCACGCTGCGGGTCTGTCGAGAGATCCGCAACCGCTACGTCGCGTTGGATCTCATGGAGGACCTGGGCCTGCTGCACGATGCGGCGGCGCGGGTAGTGGACGCCGTCGAGCGCTAGGCCCCAACGCGACTCCAGACTCCATCGCGTACGACGAACAGATCCGGGCTCACGGGGTCGTCCTGCTCGAACAGGTTGCGCGTGAGTGTGGCCATCTCGGTGGTGTCGATCTGCCCGGGGGTGGTGGTTCGCCACAACAGGACCGAGTGCCAGGTGGGCACGCCAACGAACACAGACGCACCATCGGAGGCTCCGCGCGTGCTGTCTGCCAACTCCACCGCTCGCGCCGCGACGAAGTTGGCGTTGCCGTAGATCACCACCATTTCGCCCTTCCGCGAGGCGGTCACGGGCTCGGCATCGACGTTGGCGAGCGCCCGGGCCCAGACCTCTTCGGCGACCACCCCCCACCGCTCGAGCTCGGACGCACCAACGGTCTGGCTGTGTCCTCCGAAGTCGAACATCAGGACCGCATGCAGCCCCTCGCACAACATCCGGAGCACCAGCGCCGAATGGTCGAGCGCAGCGAATGCTCCCCGTGAGTGGTCGGTGAACAGCTGGACCTTCAGCAACGGCGCGACCGCTTCGAATGGCCCGTTGTGGAGGTCGATGACGGTCTCGCCCTGCCGGATCGTGTGCGGAGACCGAGGCTCGGGCGCTGACCGTTCACGCCTCCGACTGCGTTCCGATGCCCCCTTGGTCGCCCCCGCGCCGATCTTGGCCTCGTCCACTGCGGTGGTCATGGTCGACCACCAGTCGAACGAATGCAGACCCGCGCAGGCCTCTGCCAGCGGGCCGAGCGGGATGCTCCGTCCGTCGACCGTGAGCTCGCCCGTCCGGAGCTGCTCGGTGGTCACCTCGACCTTCCTCCGCCTCAACAGCTCGGACAGCTCGTCGCAGAAGTCGTCGAGCCTCCGCTCGGTCTCCAGCGCCAGCGCCCACGACGGCAACTTCGGCCTCGAACGAAACCACCCCACCCCGACGAGACTACCCAAGGCCGACGCAGCGCGCGAACGCCCGACCGACTCCGAGCCGCACGGTGGTCAAGGCATGGCCGACTCCGTGGTCAGACGGACCAACCCGGTCAGGCAATCCACGGCCCCCGCGTAGTCCCCGTCGCAGACCGACTCCATGCAGCATCGGGTCCCGGCCGCCGTGTCGTCGAGGTCGAGCGCCTGGCAGGTCTCGAGCAGGCGCACGGGAGCGATGGCCTGCCCGGTGTACTCGCCGCTGTCGTCTTGTGCGGTGCACCCAGGCCCAATGCCGAACTCCCACTGCTTGTCCTCGGCGAGCAAGCCCTGCTGGATATCGGGCAGGATCATGTCACCCCGTGGGTGAAGCCCCGGCCGCCAGTCGTGATAGCTCAGCTCGTGCACCCCGCCCTCGGTGGGGGCGAACGGCGGCGCGCTGTCGTGAGCGGTGACCGGAGGGACGCCCACGATGCCGAGCATGAACACCTCCTTGCCGTCGGTCTCGCGGACCTGCTCGATGAGCGCGTCGGTGTAGCGCTGCACCCGGAACAGGGTGTCCTCGTCTGTCGCGGTGCACGAGTCGTAGCCGCTGTGGCCGTCGCCCTCACAGCTCACCCCCGCGTTCCAGCACAGCGCCGACGACATCTGCGGTGTGCCCGTGGAGGGGTTGATGTTGTACAGCGACGGGTCGGCAAAGATCGTGGGATCTCCAGCGGAGCAGTCGGCCTCGTCCGTCACGATCACGATACCCAGCGTGGCGCCCTCCCGAAGGAACGGCACCACCCCCTGGTTCCACGGCGCCTCGGGCTCGATGGCCTGGAGCATGCTCTCCAGGGGAGACTCGAAGCCGCAGCCGACGAGCCCCTGCGGCCCCAGGCACGCCAGCGCCTGCGCGGCCGGAGACTCGTCCACGCCATCTCCATCGATATCCGCTGGCGGCGCGTCGACGTTGGAGCTGGTGGCATCGAACGTCACGAAGTCGGCCGCCGGAGCGACAGCCACGGGGCACTGCTGGGTGCACGCCTGCTGCTCTCCGTTGAAGTCCCCCAGGCGATCGGCACACGCGGTGCCCACGGGGGCCCCCATCGCCGGCTCGTACCCCGTGGGGGTGAACGGCTCGCACGCGAGATAGCCCATGTCGGTGGTCGTGACCATCACGTGGACGTCCAGACCCACGGGGTCACCGTGGTCATCGGTCAGCCCGCGCAGCTGCTCCACGAACGCAGGAAAGCTGCGGGCCAGTCGCTGCTGCTCTTCACCCATCGTCGCCGAGTTGTCGACCACGAACACCAGGTCCAGCTCGTGGGTGCACCCCGGCTCGCCGGGGACGCACGCCCCCTCGCCGCCGGACGACTCCGAGGACTCGGTGGACTCCGAGGACTCGGTCGTGTCCTCGGAGTCCATCCCCCCGGTCGCCGAACCAACCGTGGTGAAGGTCGTGCTGGTCGTGGTCGAGGACCCCGAGCCTGCCTCGTCGGTGTCGAGCAACGCACGCCCCTGCGGGTTGAAACAGGCGGTCAGGGCCGCGACGGACAACAGCGCCGACGCGGAGCGATACTGGGTAAATCCAAGCCAATGAGAGGTCATCGAACAGCGCCCTCCACTGGTTGAGTTGCCGAAGGGGCGACCTTGGTTCGCGCGTCCGCAACAGTCGTGTGCGACCGGTCGCAGTGCTCCCCGTCCGCGATGCCGCGCCGAGGGGCTCAGTGTCGGCGCGCGGCCACGAATCGCTCGCCGTCGCGCCGTCCCAGGTCGAACGTCTGCTGCACGAGGCTGGGGCTGGTGTAGTCCCACATCGACACGGGGATGGGCTCCGAGGGCTGCACGTACTGACGGCGTTCGGACTGCGGCAGCTGCCCGTATTGCCGTGTGAGCAGCACCAGGGTCCGACGGCAGTCCGAGACCAGGTCCGCGGGGGCTCCGTCCAAGATCCCACCGTCCACCACGGGTGCCCCGTCTCGGGTGTACTGCGGGGTGATGGGCGGCATGCACGAGGACTGCAGGATCAAGTCCGCGAGCTGCTGCGGCGTGGTGCAGTCCCCGACCGGGACGACCTGCTCACGAAAACCCAGCGCGCGCCCATACGTGGGATGCACGCTGCCCCGGACCGCCCGATCGAGACGATAGGCCGCGAAGGCCAAGACCGCCGCCGGGGCGGGCGCGAACCGAGGCGGCGGATAAGCGATCAGCGCTCGGATCTGCGGGCCCTGCCGGATCCGAGCCAGCGTGTCCGCATCGACCATGGCCAAGATCGTGTCGCGATAGATCTCACCGTGGGGAAACATCGGGCGCCGACGGAGTGCATTGCCCAGGTAGACGTTGCGGCGGTTGGCCGCGGTACGCCGACGAAAATCTCGTACGACCTCTTCGAGGTTGCCGCCCATCGCCGCGCACGCGAACGCCACCCCGGCGCTGACGGCCGCGACGGCACGCGGGGCGATTGCCAACGGCTCGGCCGCGACCGTCCAAAACCCGGCCTGCCAAAAACAGCGACAGCCGCCGCCCGCGAACACCACACCGTCGAAACCATCCGCGGCCACGGCGGGGTGCGCCCCCTCACCTGCGTTGGTGCTCATCGCGATCCGGTCAGGCCTGGTGGCTCCACCCGAGCTTGTGTCGCAAGACCTCGAAGACCGAGGCCGAAGGCGGCACGAGCTTGAGCGATCGCTCCGCCCGGGTGACGGTGATCTCGTCCCCCACCGACAGGCTGGTCCCCCACAGGCCATCGACCGACAGCGTCGCCGATCCCGAGTCGGGCGGGCCGGTGTAGACCACGCCAATCGACTCGCTCGCCGTGGTCACCACGGGGCGATGGGTGAGGCTGTGAGGACAAAGCGGCGTGATCGTGAAGGCGTCGGTGCCCGCGTTGACGATGGGCCCGCCCGCCGCCAGGTTGTACGCGGTGGAGCCCATGGGCGTGCACACCAGCAGGCCATCGGCGCGGTACCGGGCCATCGGTACTCCACCGACGGTCGTCTCCAGATCGATCATCCGCGGCAGCTCGCCGTGCTTGAGGTAGACGTCGTTGCTGGCCGTCCACTGCAGCGGCCCCGCCCGGCGCTGCACCTGGACGTTCATCCGCAGCCGTGGAATGAAGCCCAGCTCGCCGTTGATCGCCGCGTCCAAGGCCTCTTGAAGCTGGCCGGCCCCGTAGGCGGCCAGAAATCCCAGGGTCCCCAGGTTGATCCCCATCAGCGGAACGTCGTGATCGGCGGCCAGCCGAGCCGCCTTGAGCAGCGTGCCGTCGCCACCCAGCGCGATCACCAGGTCGAGAGACTCGGGCGCTTCATCGTAGTCGAGCACCCGGCAGCCCTCGGGCATTCGGGTGCCCATGCTCCGCACGACGTCGATCGGCACCGTGACCTCGCGCCCCTCCTGACGCAGGCGAGTGGCGGCCGCGACCGCAGCGGACACGGCGGGGCTTCCCTCGCGCACGATGAGTTGCACGGATCCGACGGCACCGATGGGAGTACGCTCGAGCACGGCAGCACGCGAGACAGGGGGCAGCGATGGTGCTCAGGCCTCGGGTCGGTACAGGTATCCCTGGTGCTGGTAGAGGCAGACGTTGCCTCCACCCTCACCCCGGGCCCGATCGAGGGCAGAGTCGACCAGCTGAAGCAGGTCCTGCAGAGAGTGGGTGTCCTTGTTGGGAAAGAACGAGACGCCGACGCTGACGGTGGGTCGGAGGTCGGGGAGCGAGGCGAGACGGATCTTGCGGACGTCGCGAGCGACCCGCTCGGCGACCGCCAGTGCCCCCGGGAAGTGGGTGTTGGGCAGCACGAGGATGTAGCCCCGCTGGTCGGCCCGATAGACGAGATCGATCTTGCGCACGCTGCTCTCGATCACCTCGCGGAGCGCCGTGATGAGCTCGACCCCCGCGTCGGCCGATCCTTCGGTCTCGACCCGCTGGAACTCGTCGACCTCCACGCGAAGACACGTGAGCGGATCGCTGTAGCGCTCGGCTCGGTCGAACTCTTCTTCCAGGCGACGGCGGAACGCGGGATCCTCTCGGTCGATCTCTCCTCGGGGGTTGGCATCGCCGACCGCCCCGGCTCGGGTATCGACCGCGGGCTCCGACTCGCGAATCACCCGACGGGTGCGCAGCAGTGCCTCGACCCGCGCCCGCAGCTCGTCGGCGTCGTAGGGTTTGCCAAGATAGTCGTCGGCCCCCGAGCGCAGACCTTCGACCCGGGCGTTGACCGAGTTGCGCGTGCTCACCATGATGACCGGCAAGTACGTCGACTGTGTCTTGGCCTTGAGGATGCGACAGGTCTCGAGCCCGGTGAGCCGTGGCATCACCACATCGAGCAGCACGAGATCAGGTCGCTCACGCGCGAAGACCTCGAGCGCATGCTGGCCATCCAGCGCCTCGACGACCTCATACCCAGCCTCGGACAGCGCCTGTCGCGCAGACATCCGTTCGGCATCGGAGTCGTCGGCCACCAGGACCTTCGCCGGGGCGCTCTGCGAGGGAGACGCGTTCACGGGGCTCGCGTAGTATGCCCGCTTCGGAGCCGCGGAGGGCAAGCGCCCGGGAATGGGGGGAGCGCGATACGCGAGCGCGCATGCGCGCCGGTTGCGGTCGCCCCAGGGCGGGCTCCACGGCAGGCCCCCCAAACGCCGAGCACGGCACCTTGACAGGCCCCAAGGCGTGGCGTAACGCTCCCGCTCCTCATGGCCACGTTGTATCCCAAGCCCGCCGAGATCAACCGGCAGTGGTGGGTCATCGATCTCGAGGGCGCCACGCTGGGTCGCGCTGCCTCGCAGATCGCCACACTGCTCCGCGGCAAGCACAAGCCGATTTTCACCCCCCACCTGGACGCGGGTGATTTCGTGGTCGTGATCAACGCCGAGAAGGTGCACCTGAGCGGTCGTAAGCTCGACCAAAAGGAGTACCACCGGTTTACCGGCTACATCGGCAACATGAAGCACTCCACCGCTCGTGAGCTGCTCGGCAAGAAGCCCGAAGAGCTCATCAAGCAGGCGGTGCGTCGGATGTTGCCCCGCAACTCCCTGGGGCGCTCCAGCTTCAAGAAACTCAAGGTCTACGCGGGCACCGACCACCCGCACACGGCCCAGAACCCGCAAGCCTACGAGCTTTGCTCCTAACGGAACGAATCCGCATGGCCACCGACACGATGAAGTTCTACGCGACCGGCCGCCGCAAGACGGCCGTGGCTCGGATCTGGATGTTCGGCGGAGATGGCAACATCACCATCAACCGCCGCGACGCCGAGCACTACCTCACCCGCACGACCAACATGAAGATCGTCGAGCAGCCGCTGCTCGCGACCGGCACCTCGGATCAGTACGACGTGTGGTGCACCGCCAAGGGTGGCGGGCTGTCGGGACAGGCCGGAGCGATCCGCCTGGGTATCGCCCGCGCTCTGCTGCGCGTCAGTGAGGAGTACCGCGACGCCCTCAAGGGCTCCGGGTACCTCACCCGCGACGCTCGCAAGAAAGAGCGGAAGAAGTACGGCCGCAAGGGCGCTCGAGCCCGGTTCCAGTTCAGCAAGCGCTAGAACCTCCCCCTGGACTGCAAAGGCGCGAAGCCCACCTCGGTGGCTCGCGCCTTTTGCAATTTGCGCTGTGGGCGCTGGCAGAGGGACGAACGTCGTGCCGACGGGGGTGCGATCTCTGTCCACCCGCTGATAGCCTAGGCAGGAATGCGAGCTTGGTCGGGTTTTGTGGTGGCGCTGTGTCTCAGCGCGGTCGTCGGGTGCGGACGAACGGACTTTGCGTTGGGCGTCTCGGCTGGCGCGGGCACGGTCGGGAGCACCGACACGGACGGCCCGACCGGGGATGGGCCCACAACGAGCCCAACCTCCGGCGGCACCCTCACCGGGGGCGACGATCTCCCGCCGCCACCCACGACTGGAGATCCCCCGCCGCCTCCACCCACGTGCCGCATCGATCTCGAGTGCGACTCGCCCGACCCCTGCTTGGTGGGTTCGTGCGAGGCCGGCCTGTGCGTGACCGTCCCGCGCGACAACGACGGTGACGGCGAGCCTCCGCCCGAGTGTGGCGGGGGAGACTGCAACGACCTCAACCCCAACACCTTCCCGGGCGCACCCGAGCAGTGCTTCGACGCCGACGACAACGACTGCAACGGCGTCGCCGATTGCTTCGACCCCGCGTGCGAGGACGTGCCCGACTGCGGCTGCGTGCCCGAGCCCGGGGGCGAGATCTGCACGGGCAAGGCCGACGAAGATTGCGACACCACCGTCGACTGCAACGACACCGACTGCCTGGGCACGCCCGCCTGTGGCTGTGCGGGGGCCGAGGCCGGCCTTTGCGTCAACGGCTTCGATGACGATTGCGACGGCGCGATCGACTGCAACGACCCCGACTGCCTCCAAGACCCGGCGTGTGGCTGCATGGGGCAGACCGAGCAGTGCGACGACGGCCTCGATGACGACTGCGATCTGCTGATCGACTGCGCCGACCCCGATTGCGACGGCGTGTTCCCGTGCACGTGCCCGGGGCCGCCCACGGCCGAGCAGTGCAACGACTCGATCGACAACGACTGCGACGGGATGGTCGACTGCGCCGATCCGGAGTGCGTGCTCTCGGATGCCTGTGCGATGTGCATGGTGGAGGTGTGCGGCAACGGGGCCGACGAGGACTGCGACGGTCAGATCGACTGCGCCGACGATGCCTGTCTGTTCGACCCCAGCTGCGCGGCCCAGCCCGAGATCTGCAACAACGGCCTCGACGACGACTTCGACGGCGCCACCGACTGCGACGACCCCGAGTGCGCCGGGGTGCCCGTGTGCACGCAGACCCAGTCCAACTGCCTCACCGCCGCCTCGATCTTCGCCAGCGGCACGTTCTTCGGCGACACGACCGGCAACCCCAACAACACCGAGGGCAGCTGCGGCGGTGGTGCGGGCGAGGCGGTGTTCGAGCTGGTGCTGTCCCAGCCCTCCCACGTCATCCTCAACTCGATCGGCAGCCAGTTCGACTCGGTCCTGTACGTGCGGGCGGGCTCGTGCGAGGCGGGCCAGGAGGTCGGCTGCGACGACGACAGCGGCGGCGCGATGAACTCGGCGGCACTCGACTTCGTCCTCCTCCAGCCCGGGTCGTACTTCATCTTCCTCGACGGCTTCACCGTCGACCCCTTTGGCGGACCCAACGAGGGGCCGTGGCAGCTCAACGTCGAGATCATCGAGAACCCTCCCGAGATCTGCGACGACATCATCGACAACGACGGTGACGTCTATGCCGACTGCGGCGACCCCGACTGCGTGGCGACCCCCGGATGCGCGGGCTGTGTGGTGGGCGGCAGCGATCCCACCGCGGAGTTCGGCAGCACCCTGTGCACCGACGGGATCGACAACGACTGCGATGGGACGATCGACTGCGAGGACGAGGACTGCAGCGCCAGCGACTTCTATGTCACCGAGTGCTGCAACGCGACCGACAACAACGACAACGGGATCCCCGACGACTTCAACTGCCGCTGCAACAACGACAGCGAGTGCGACGGCGACCGCAGTGATCGGCCGCATGGACCAACAGGTCTCGAAAAAATGTCGAGGCGCAAAAGGTCGAAACA
>JAHZJA010001053.1 GCA_022601155.1 Deltaproteobacteria bacterium
ACGAGCCCTCGCAGCCGGTGGCCAGACCCGGCGCGGTGGATCGCGGAGGGTTGTTGTCGCCCGGGGACAATTTGGGCGACACCGCCGGGAGTCAACGAGACCAGTGAGACACTGCTGCGGGTCTCGCGACGGGCTGCTAGGGATTGGAGGGCTGAGCGTCGCGCCCACGGATCGATGCAACCCAGTGCTCGATGCCCGACAACGTCGACTCTCGGACATCGGGCTCAGCCTCGAGCTTCTCGATCTCCTTGGCCAACCGGTTGCGAGCCCGAAGCAGCCGGGTCTTGATGGTGTTGAGCGGAGCGTCGACGATCTCGGCGATCTCGGCGAGGGAGAGGTCCTCCCAGTAGCGCAGTTCGACTGCGAGCTGCAGGTCGTCGGGCAACCGGCGCAGAGCAAACAGCAGCAACCGTTGCTCCGCACGGTAGTTGGCGAGCCACGACGCTCGGTCCGGATCCTCGACTTCCACGGGGGCCTCGTGCGGCTGGTTCTTGCGAGAGCGCAGATACATCAGCAGCTCGTTGCGCGCGATCATCAGCAGATACGCGCGGATCCGAAGACCGTCCCGAATCCGTGTATTCGAGGCGACGCACCGCTCGAAGGTCGACTGCACCAGATCGTCGACCGCACAGCTGGGCGCGCGACGCTGGAGGAACCCCGTGACGGAGAGGAAGTGACGCCGGAACAGCTCGCTCCCCGCGGCTCGATCGCCTGCTCTCCACTGGTCGAGAAGCTCCCGGTCGTCGCCCATCGTCACCATTCATCGTGGGTCAATTCCACATCACGCGCAAACCGCTCCACGGTCGCCGCCCATGCTGGCCGACGTTGAAGAACCCACGGCTCCGCGTTGGAGCGCACGAGTATGGGACCCCATCGCGGATGTCCTGCGGTTCGAGCGACTCCACACCCGGATGTTCGGAACGCGTCCGGATAAGCCCCACGTGGGTCGCTATGAACTTGGCGAGCGACTGGGCCGAGGAGGTGCCGGTTTCGTCCATCGCGGGTTTGATCCGGTACTGCGGCGGTCCGTCGCGATCAAGCTCGTACCGATTCCCGCAGATCTCAGCGCAGCACGAGCCGACGAGCTGATGGCCGAGGCGCACGCCCTCGCTGCTATCGATCATCCGAACCTGGTGCAGGTACACGACGCAGGGACGTGCAGGCTGCTGGACCTCGAGCTGTCGATGTACGTGCCGACCTCGGTCGCCGGCCAGCGGCTGCTGTACATGGTCATGGAGCTGGTCGAGGGACCATCGCTCGAGCGGTGGCTGGAGACATCGCGATCCCGACGCGAGATCCTCACCGCGTTCGCATCCATGGGGGACGCGCTGGCGGCCGCCCACGCGGCGGGCATCGTGCACCGGGACTTCAAGCCAAGCAACGTAGCGTTCGACGGTCAGGAGCAGCCGAAAATCCTGGATTTCGGCCTGGCGGGCCCAGGCGTGGCTGGGGCCGACGACCCGAGCCACGACCTCATCGTGGGCACTCCAGCGTACATGGCTCCGGAGCAACACGACGCCCAACCAGGTGGACCCGAGGTCGATCAGTTCGCCTACTGCGTCACGTTGTGGGAAGCCCTGACGGGAAGCCGGCCCTATCCCGGCCCGGCGCTCGCTCAGTACCGCCGACAGAAGCTCAGCCGGCAGTTCGATACGTCAAGCGGTGCACTGCCCAGCCGCCTGCGCGCAATCTTGCGGCGAGGGCTCGACCCCGATCCCCGGCAGCGCTGGGACCAACTGTCGGGGCTCGTCGCCGCCATACGACGCACACAGCGACGCGCGGGAGTGCTCGCGATCGTAACGGGAGCGGTCGTAGTCGCGGCGGCCGCGACCGCGACCACGCTGGCGGTGGCCACCCGACCAGCGACCAGCCCTTGCGAGGACGATCCCCACGGCATCGCCGAGCCTATCTGGAGCAGCTCCATTCGAGACCGTGTCGCCAAGGCACTCGGTGATCGGATCCCCTACCCCACACAGGACCTGCTCGATGTGGTCGAGCGACGATTCGGTGGATTCGAGCAGTCATGGACGTCGAGCTACCAGCAAGCCTGCGCGACCGATAGCCCCTCCCGCGACGAGACGGTCCGATGTCTGCTGGCGGCCAAGGCCGCCAGCCGGGGCGTTCTCCAGGCCGTCGAGCGACAGCCCGACACCCGCGCAGTCCATGCCCTGGACCTGCTTCCCGAGCCCACCGAGTGCCTACGAGAGGATCTCACCCAGTGGCAATGGAAGGCCGCCCTCGGTCGCGAGTTGATGGAGTACCGCTCGCGGCTGATGCTGGGGGAGATCGAGGCGGTGCTGAGCCACGCCGATCATCTACTCGAGTCGGCCGAGACACTGCCGCCAGCAATGGTGGCCGAGTGGTCGTTGGTGTCCGCGATCGGCCGCATGTCCACGGACCCGAACCGTGCGCGGTCGTCCTTCGAGCACGCCCTGACCCTGGGTGAGCGTGCGGGCAACGACCGGGTTGCAGTGCGGGCCCTGCTGGGACTGTCCAGCGTGCTGGCCCGGACCAATCCTCGACAGGCTCGGCTGTATCTCGAGCTGGCCGATTCTCGTCGAACCTCCCTCGGGCCACGCGTGGCGATCGCGCTCGATGCAGCGTGGGCCATGCACCACCTACGTGTCGAGCATGACCACGAGGCCGCCCTCGGACGCGCTCGAGCGGTGGTCGAGCAGCTGTCCGAGATCGATGCACCCCCAGCGGTTGCCATCAACAGTGTCGTTCATCTCGCGATGGTCCTCACACGCATGGGTCGGCTCGACGAGGCAGACACCGAGCTTCGCGACGTACTCGTTCGCGTCGGCCCGGTCGACGCCATTGCGCCTGCCCAGAGACTGCTCGCCGCTCGGGGTTTCGTGAGCTGGTTGCGCGGAGATGTCGGGGCAGCCGCTCGAGATCTCGACCTGCAGCCGCCCGGGCCGGCCTTCCTCGATGTGCCGAACGTCCTCGAGATCTACGTGCGAGCCTCGGTCGACAGGGGCTTCCCGGACGACGCCCAGCGGCTCATCGATGCGTTCGCAGATCGAAGCCCCAGCGCGGGCGACCGCGATCCCACGCTGATCGCCCGCGCAGGCCTCGAGCTCTACCGCGGGAGGTATTCCGCCGCGTCGACATTCCCTAGCCCGCAGGACGTGCCAGGCCGCGATTGGGAACTCGAGCTGCTCGCCGCCAGCGAAGCTGCAATCGCGGGCCGGACCGAAGACGTCGCCGCCGCAATGGCGACCGTCGCAGAAAAAGCGCGAGATCACGACCCTCATGGCCTTCGATTGCTGTCCATCGATGCCGCCGAGGTCGCCGTGATGACCCGCGAGCTCGACCTGTGCATGCAGCTACTGGAGCCGGTTCGCAGCGGCCCAGTGCCGCACCTTCGAGCTCGAGGTCACCTCGTCGCCGCACGGGCCATGATCGCCGCAGGCCGTCATGATCTCGCCGACCGAGCGCTCGCCGGCGCGACGCGTGAACTCGAGGCGTACGAGCAGCCCTGGGTACTGGGCGAGATCGAGCTCCAGCTGCTCGAAGCGGCGCACCTCGCCCTGGTAGGCAATGCTCCCGCCGCCCGACGTCGAGCGACCGCGGCGATGAACCGCCGAGGCGGCCGGCAGTCGCTGGCCCTCGCCCGAGCCGCCTCGTTGCTGGTCGCAACACCCGAACCCGAGCTGAGCTTGCTCGCGGAGCTCTGGGTTCGACAGCTCGGCCATGAGGTCGGAGCCGATGATGCAATGGTCGAGTGGCTCGCGACGGGACGCGGGGCTGTGCCGGCGGTGTCGGTGCCCGACTCGAATCCTCGTCGAAAAACGGATCGTCTCGTTCGAATTGTCGAATGACGACAGAACCCGCGAGCCGCTGTCGCATCTACCGTCGTGAAGACGAGGTGAGCGTGGTTCAACGAGTCCAGCTTCGATACGACAATCCCCGATGGCCGGGCGGCATCCACCCCCTGCCTCGTACGCGTACGACACGCTGCTATGCGTCTGCTGTCCAGGGCTGCCCGCCCCTGGAGGAGGCCGGGTTTCATGCGACGCCCGACGAGTCCAGTATCGAGCAATGGGGTCGAGAGCTCACCGGACGCGCGCTCGATGGTCGCTATCGAGTCGGCAAGATGCTCGGCTACGGCTCGACGGGGGGTGTGTTCGCGGGCACGCATCTACGTCTGAACCGGGCCGTCGCCATCAAGATCCTCCACGAGGAGCTGCGCCACAACCCGAGCATTCGCAGCCGCTTCGACCGCGAGGCACATGCGGCCTCTCGTCTCGCTCATCCCAACTGCGTCGAGATCATCGATGTCGGCGAAGACGCACAGCTCAACTACCTGGTGATGCCCTTCGTCGACGGCGTCGAGCTCCGGGAGCTCATCGGTACGCCCATGAGGGAAGGGCTGGCCATCTCCCTCATCCAGCAAGTTCTCGCCGCGCTGGAGCACGCGCACAGCGTCGGCATCATTCACCGCGACGTGAAGCCCGAGAACGTCCTCATCACTCGGGATCATCGGGGACTGCCCCTGGTCAAGCTGCTCGACTTCGGTTTGGCCAAGGTCACACTTCCATCCAACCACAAGCGACTCACTCGGGCAGGGCAGGTGTTCGGAACCCCGCAGTACATGAGCCCGGAACAAGCACGCGGCGCCGAGGTCACGCTCCGCTCCGATTTGTACTCCACGGGTCTGCTGCTGTACGAGCTGCTGACCGG
>JAHZJA010001054.1 GCA_022601155.1 Deltaproteobacteria bacterium
GCCGGCAATGAGCACGCACACGTAGCCGGGCGCCACCACGAGGGGTCAACGTGGACTATCGTCGCCGCGGATCTCCATGGCTACGTCGTCGCTGCTATCGCCCACCGATACCTTCGTTGCCCGCCACATCGGCCCCTCCGATTTGGAGGTTGCCCAGATGCTGCAAGCGCTGGGCTACGCCGATCTCGAGGCGCTCACCGACGCCACCATTCCGTCCGACATCCGGATGGCGGGGGCGCTGTCGGTGGGGCCCGCTCGCGGTGAGGCCGAGCTGCTCGCGGAGCTTCGGTCGGAGCTGTCCGAGAACCGAGTGCTCCGCTCGTTCATCGGCATGGGCTATCACGGCTGCCTGGTACCGGGCGTCGTCCAGCGCAACGTGCTGGAGAGTCCCGGCTGGTACACGGCCTACACCCCGTACCAGGCCGAGATCGCGCAGGGCCGGATGGAGGCGCTGCTCAATTTCCAGACGATGATCTCTGACTTGTGCGGGCTGCCGCTGTGCAACGCATCGCTGCTCGACGAGGCGACTGCGGCGGCGGAGGGGATGACGCTGTGCCATCGCGTGGGCAAGGGCAAGCGCTCGGTGTTCTTCGTTGCGCAGGGCTGCCACCCTCAGACGATTGCCGTGGTGCAAGCGCGGGCGGAGGCGCTGTCGCTGGAGGTGCAGGTTGGCGACCCCGCGTCGTTCGATTTTAGTGGGGCCGAGGCCTTCGGGGCGCTGCTGCAGTACCCCGACACCGAGGGCCGGATCATCGACATCGGGCCCATCATCGAGCGGGTGCACGCCGCGGGGGCTCAGGCGGTGGTCGCCAGCGATCCTCTGGCGCTCGCGTTGTTGCGACCGCCTGGAGAGCTGGGCGCCGACATCGTCGTGGGCTCGGCCCAGCGCTTGGGGGTCCCGATGGGCTTCGGAGGTCCGCACGCGGCGTTCCTCGTGACGAGCGAGCAGCATCGACGACAGATCCCGGGCCGGGTCATCGGGGTCTCTCGCGACGTCCACGGACACATGGCGCTGCGCATGGCCATGCAGACCCGCGAGCAACACATCCGCCGTCAGAAGGCCACGAGCAACATCTGTACGGCACAGGTCCTGCTGGCGGTGATGGCCTCGATGTACGGCGTCTATCACGGACCCGAGGGGCTGCGGCGGATCGCACGGCGGATCCACGTCGCCACCGAGGTGCTCGCCACGAGCCTGGCCGCGGCGGGACACGCGGTGGGCGATGCCCCGCGGTTCGACACGATCACGGTCGAGCATCGCGACCAAGACGCGGCCGCGGTGCTCGCTGCTGCGGAGGCGGCTGGGTTCAACCTGCGGCCGCTCGACGGCAGGCGCGTCGGTATCGCCCTGGACGAGACGGTGACCCGCGACGATCTGCGCGGGTTGTTGGCGGTGTTCGGGGTCGGCGATGTCGACGTGGATGCCGTGGCCGAGACGGTGGATGCCGAGCTCTCGGGGCCGCATCGACGCGACAGCGAGTTCATGACGCACGAGGTGTTCTCGCGCTACCACGCCGAGCACGAGCTGCTGCGCTACATCCATCGGCTCCAGGCCAAGGACCTGTCGCTCACGACCTCGATGATCCCGCTGGGCTCGTGCACCATGAAGCTCAACGGCACCTCCGAGATGGTGCCCGTGACGTGGCCCGAGGTGGGCGGGCTGCACCCGTTCGCGCCCGCGTCACAGACCAAGGGCTATCACACGATGATCGATCGCCTCGAGGGGTGGCTGTGCGACATCACCGGGTTTGCTCGGGTCTCGCTCCAGCCCAACGCGGGCGCGCAGGGGGAGTACGCGGGGCTGCTGGTGATCCGCGCGTACCACCGTGCGCAAGGCGGTGGCGACCGCGATGTCTGCCTCATCCCCGTGTCGGCCCACGGCACCAACCCCGCCTCGGCCGTGATGGCAGGGATGAAGGTGGTGGTGGTGGCCTGCGACGAGCACGGCAACATCGACGTCGAAGACCTGCGAGCCAAGGCCGACAAGCACGCCGACCGCCTGGCGGCATTGATGGTCACCTACCCCTCGACCCACGGTGTGTTCGAGGTGGCCATCCGCGAGATCTGCCAGATCGTGCACGACCGCGGCGGTCAGGTGTACCTCGATGGCGCCAACATGAACGCCCAGGTGGGGCTGTGCCGACCGGGTGACTACGGCGCGGACGTCTGCCATCTCAACCTGCACAAGACGTTCTGCATCCCGCACGGCGGCGGCGGCCCGGGGGTGGGACCCATCGGAGTGGCCGCGCACTTGACCCCGTTCCTGCCGGGTCACCCGGTGGTGCGCACCGGGGGTGAGCAGGCGATAGGTCCCATCGCCGCGGCACCGTGGGGAAGCGCGAGCATCCTTCCCATCTCCTACGTCTACGTCGGCTTGATGGGGTCGGCCGGGCTGCGACGCGCGACTCAGGTTGCGATCTTGAGCGCCAACTACATGGCCCAGCGCTTGGGTGAGCACTACCCGGTGCTCTACAGCGGACCCGGCGGACGGGTGGCGCACGAGTTCATCGTGGACCTTCGGCCGTTCAAGGCGTCGGCCGGAATCGAGGCCGAAGACGTCGCCAAGCGATTGATGGACTACGGCTTCCACTCGCCGACGATGTCGTTCCCCGTGGCGGGGACGCTGATGATCGAGCCGACCGAGAGCGAGTCGAAGGTGGAGCTCGACAGGCTGTGCGACGCGATGATCCAGATTCGTCAGGAGATCGCGGCGGTGGAGTCGGGCGCGCTGCCCCGGGACGACAACCCCCTCAAGCACGCGCCCCACACCGCGGCGGTGGTGACCGCGGAGCAGTGGGAGCACCCGTACTCGCGGCAGCAAGCGGCATGGCCGGCCTCGTGGGTCGTCGCCCACAAGTACTGGCCCTCGGTGGGTCGGGTCGACAATGCCTGGGGCGACCGCAACCTGGTGTGCAGCTGCCCGCCGATGTCGGACTACGAAGACGCCGCGGAGTAGGCGGGCCAGCGCGCTGCGGTCCGTACGGTCGAGACGAGGGGCATGACGAGCGGGGCCCGGGTCGACCGGGCCTCGCGTCGTTCCACGCACGACGCTTGCGCCTCCACGTGGTCCCTTCACGGTGGCCCCCTTCACGTTGGTGTGGACGCCATGGGACGGCGGACGCCGCTGCCCGCTCGTCGCGGTCATCACGGTCTTGCGGTGACATGTGGCCGCGGTATCGCGCAGACCGCCGAATTTGCCCCTGGTCGAGGAGGCTTCTCGGTCCCATTGGCACGCCGTCGACCACGATGGTCGCGGTATGATGGTGCCCGACGATGACGACAAGGCGCGCGAATATGCGGATGGGAGTCGTGGCGGCGGGAGCGTTGCTGGCGGCCTGCACGGTGGTCGCGGGGGACAACGATCCCTTTGGAAGCGGCACCCCGGTGACCTCGGCGCCGCCGGTCAGTGACACCGGGGACACCGAGGGGGCCAGCGGCACGGCGCAGGGCAGCGGCACGGCGCAAGGCAGCGGCAGCACCATGGGCAACGCAACCTCGGTGGACGACACGACCGCGGGTGCTGTCGACGACACGACCGCGGGCATGGGCACGACCGATGGCACCGAGGGGGGGGCGGGCGACAACGGCACCCAGCCCGGCATGGGGATGTACTCGCCGTGCACGGTCCCCGAAGACTGTGGGTTTGCCCCCACGCTGTGCATCTCGATCACCGACCTGGAAGGCATGGTGTTGGCCGGATTCTGCTCCGAGACCGGCTGTGGCAATCCGGCCGCAGACTGTGACGTGATGCCCGGGGGGACCGCCTCGCCCGTGTGCGTGCCGGTCAACGTCGACGGCATGGACGATTTCGCGTGCGCGCTCGATTGCTCGGGCGGTGCGACGTGCCCGGCTCCGATGGAGTGCTTCAACCTCGGGCCGGCGACGGGCGAGATCTGTGCATGACCGGGTGGCGGGCCCACTGCTCGTGTCGTCGGGCCCGAGACCTCCGCCGGAGCGGAGCCCGTAGCTGCAGAGGCTCCGGGGGGCGGGGGCAGGGCGTTCGCCGTCGCGGGTCGTGCACACTCGCCGCGCGGTGAGAGGTTGGCCCCGCGATGGAATCGGAACCGCTGTCCCGCGGTTGGAAGGCCGTGCATCCCGGTCGGTTTTGGGGCGGCGTCGATGCCAGTCCCGTCCGTCGACCGGCACTCGAGTCGGAGGCCGCGGCCGAGCGTCTTGGCACGGAGCCCGAGCACGCCGGGCTCAGTAGCCCGCGTCGTCCTCGAGTAGCTCGACCATCAGGGCGGTGATGTTGTCCTTGCCGCCCTTGGCGTTGGCGAACCGAATCGCCTCGAGCACCGCGTCTTCGACCTCCATGTCGAGGAAGTAGCGCATCTCGTCGTACGAATCGATGTAGCCGTGGAAGCCGTCGGAGCACAGCACCACCCGGTCGCCC
>JAHZJA010001055.1 GCA_022601155.1 Deltaproteobacteria bacterium
GGGCGTAGGTCGTCCGGGTGCCGTTGCCGTAGACGACGAGCGTTCGTTGCCCACGAGCGTTGTAGCGGAGGTCTTCGACGTATGTGGTCTCGTTGACGGCGCCGCGAACGTTCGCGGCAACGGTCTCGAGCACGCCCGCATCACCGTAGCCGAAACGGATGACCGAGGCGTCGGGCGTCGTCTGGCTCACCGGGCGCCCCATCGCATCGAAGGTCGCCTCCGTCGTGAACGCCTCCGCATCGAGCACAGCGGCCGCGTCCATCGCCGCCGTGTCGTCGATACCGTCGAGGCTCGACCAGTCCGGCGTGATTTCGTAGGCCGCGGCCACTCGCCGTGAGTGTCGCGCGAGGTTGCCGTCGATGTCGAAGGCCTCGTGCTCGAGCAGGCCGGCGCCATCGTAGGTCCGGTAGACCCGGCCTCGGAGGTTCTGGCCGGCGGCGTTGGGCGCCGCTTCACCGTAGACGATCCGCATCGAGGTGAAGCTGCCACCATCGGGGCGGGTCACCACGGTTCGAGCTGGCCGACGGGCCGCATCGTAGTGGGTGCGACTCGAGAAGCCCCGCGATGCAGTGCCCCAGTGCGGACTGCCGAGCACATCGGCCAGCATCCAGCGCTCGCCCACCTCGGCCGACGCCGTATACAGCGCCTGGCCGAGCATGCCGTACGTGTGCGCATCGGCGACGACATCCCGCGCATCGGTGATCCGAACCACATTGCCCTGGACGTCGAGCGTGGAGCGAGTTTCGATGAAGACGTCGGCGCCATCGGCATCTCGATTGTGCTCGATGGCGAGGAACGGCCGACCCAGGTGGTCGAGGTGCACAACCGACGGGGTGTCGGCGTGAGCCCCGGCGAGCAGTGCCGCGCGACGGTCGGGGTCATTCGCGGGCAATGCCAAGCGCTCCGTGTGCCAGGCGGTACCAACGATGGCGTCGTTGCCGTCGAAGCTCCGCTGGACCCACGGCGACAACTCGACGCGAGCCTCGGTGCCATCGGGAAACTCGGTACGAACGACTCGCCCCAACGGATCGTAGTGGATCACCGCAGAGACTCCGTGCACGACCAGCGCGTCCTCATCCTCGAATGCTTCGGTGGTCGAGAAGAACGGCTCGTACTGCCGAACCGGGAGCCCCTTGTTGTTGCGGATCGTACGACCGCTTCCCACCCACCGCGGCACCGCCTCGGGCAGCTGCTGATCGTAGACTTGGGTGCCGGGTTGCGCGGGCGCCTTGGTCATCAGCGCCGCACCATGGCCATCGACGTAGGCATAGGTGTCGAGCCATCGGCCCGGGTCGGCACCGTGGCGTTCACGGGCGCGCGTCCGCATCCAGACCGGAGCACCGTGGTCGTGCCAGGCCCACAGGTCGTACTCGAGCAACGCCGTCGGATCCTCCAGCGTGTCCACGGTCTCGCCGAGCTTGCCGAGTACCGCGGTGCGATCCAGCTGCCCCATGCCGTCGTAGGCCGCCGCGGTACGGTTGCCGTTGGCGTCGGTCACCATCGTCGGCGCGAGCACCCGGTAGTCGTGCTGGGCCTCGGTGGTGTTGCCCACCGGGTCGACGACGGTGGTCACCAGCAGTCCATCGGCATCGTAGGTAATGGTCGAGGCATTGCCCCATGCATCGATGACTTCCGTCGGCTGGTAGAACGAGGACGCATCGAAGACCTGACGCGGGCTGCGGGTCCACCACAGTCCTTCATCGAGCAGGTAGCCCGCGTCGGCGAGCATGTCCGCATCGACGTTGGCGCCGAACACCGCGGCGGCGTGCCCCTCGGAGAACGCGGCGCCCCGCGACTGGTACGGCAACGCCCGCGACCTCGGGTCACCCAGTGGCGCGGCCGAGAGCAGGTCGTCGGCGTAGTAGAGCTCGCGCTGCCTCGTCAGCAAGCGGCGCACCTGCTGGCCCGCCGCCACCTCCGCTTCGAACGGCACCTCGAGCGCCGCCTCGACGGCCAGCACCAGCTGCTCCCACGACCACGGCTGTGTCGGGTCTCCACTGTGCCCCGTCAGCTCGAACGTCCGCGCCTCGACGGGAACACCGACTCGGAACGGGCCACCATCGTCGGTCTGATGCGCGACATCGGCCTCGCTGATCACCACCGCCGTCTGCCCTTGCTCGTCGTGCTCGGGTGTCCGGCGCGGGTAGCCCACCGCGACCGAGCGCGTCGCGCTGCCGTAGGCATCGACCTCCAGCGTCGCAGTCTGCTGAAGCCTCGGGTCGCCCGCGTCGCGCTCGTAGTGATACGACAGCCCCTCCCGCTCGTGGACGAACAACGAGGCGTGCCGCTGCCCGGCGCGCGGCTGCTCCAGACGCACCTCGAAGTTTCGCTCGGCGACGGTGTACGGCACGCCCTGGACGTCGCTGCCATCATTAGAGAACACCTCCTGCCGCAGCACCGTGCCCTTGAGGGCCCGCACTGCTTCGCGCGCCTCCTCGGGCCGAAGCCCCGGCGGCAACACGGTATCGGGAAGCTCGACCGCGTCCGCGTCACCCGTCCAGTACTCCTGCGAAAGTGCCGTCGAGATCCGCTGACGCCCCAGGTACGCGCCCGTGTGAAACCAGGTCTTGGTGTACACGGGCGGCACGTCGAGCGTCTGCTCTCCGGCGTCCTCGAACGACTCCGCATCCCACTGCTCGACCAGCCCAAAACCCCGAAATTCCCGCTCGGCCCCGTCGAAGTACCCGTGGTGGTACGCGTAGCGCGAGACGGTTCGGTGCCCCGTCACATGGTCGACGGTCTCCACCTGCTCGATCACCTGCACCGGAAACGGCAGCCGTGTCACCCACGGCCGCCCCGCATCGAGATCCTCTCGATAGAACTTGGTGGATGGCGCGTACGAATACGTCGTCTCCAGTCCACGCCCGTTGGTCACCTTCGACAGCAGGTAGGGCTTGGTCTCGAACACCGAGACGTATCGAATCCCGCCATCGGCTCCAGCCGACGACGACCACACCAAGCTACCGACGCCGTTGCCTTCGATGTCGAGCACATCGACGTGCGCCACCCAGTGCGCAGGCGGAAGACCGTGGATCCGTACGGGCGGCCTGAACCCGTTCCCCGAGGCATTGATCCACACGCGCGCGCCCTGCTCATCGAAGTAGATCAGATCGGCGGCCCCGGTGCCATCGACATCGGCCAGACGGATCCGACCGGCGTGCATCCGGTCGTCGTAGTCGAACGGCTCGAGGCCCGTCATGATGATCTCGTCGCCAAACTCGCCACGACCAAGGTTGGGCCAGTACGACAGCTGGCCGTTGGCGACCCGCACCACATCGGCGAGGCCATCGCCCGTCATGTCGGCCGTCGTGACGAGCGAGCGCTCGGTCGGGCGCCGCGGATCGGGGATCGGCATCGACCGCGGCTGCGACCTCGTGATCGGGTGATCGTAGCCCTCGCGGCCCTTCGACGGCCACCACGTGAGCTGGTTGCCGACATGCGGGACGACCAGATCGGAGAGGCCATCGCCCGTGAGATCGACGAAGGTAGCGGCGTTGGGGTTCCAGCCGATCGGGACCTGATCGAAGGCCCGAAACTCGCCCCAGTCGCCGTCGGTGGTGCGGGCGAAGGCCCCCGGGGTGGTGGATTGCAGGCTCCAGAGCGACAGACGGCCATCGCCGTCGAAGTCGGACAGTCGTACGACCGCGGAACCGGCGGTGGTGGGGATCGTGGGCAGCGTGACGGCCGGAGCAAAGCGTCCGCCGCCCCGCGAACGCTTGTATCGCCACGTGCGATCATGCTTCGTCAACAACCCGGGGCTGCCCTCGCCGTCGAGGTCGACCAGGCGCAGGGTGCTGCCGTCCAGATGCGGCGAGACATCGCGGAGGCTGTCGGCATCGACCTCGCCGAATCGCTCAGACAGTGTGCCCGAGGTGTACTCGAGCGACATCGGCGGCCCAGCCTCCGCACGATACGTCCCGTCGGGTTGCCGTACGTAGCCACGGTGATTGACCGCAGCCAGCCGCGTCGCGACCGGCGACGCGGCGTACGTGAAGTCGGTGGAAGCCACGAGCACGGGCCCCCCACCAAGCACCCCGAAGCGGTGGAACATCAGTACCCGCCGACACAGCCGACGCGTCCGCAGCTCGAACCCTGGCCGCTGCGTCGAGAACGGATCTTCCCGCATCGCCCAGGGACGATCGGGTGCGTACGGCACCGCGAGCGACTCGACGACCGCGTCGTTTGGCCCCGGCATCACCTCGCCGTGCTCGCCGTAGTCGAAGACCGCCTCGAACATCCACGGATCGCCGTCCGAGCTGTGGCCGCCCTCGAAGGGCACCCGGTTCCCGTATCGAATCCGCTTCAGGTACCGCTGCGGCAGCGGCCCAGGGTGCGCCGCCTGCTCGGGCCATCGAGACGCACCGTCGTCGTTGTCCTGAACGTACTCGTATTGCGCCACATTGCCGCGGTCGTCCTCCACCCGGTCGAGCAACCACTTGAAGGTCATGCCCGCGCGGTTGGGCACCTCGATGCAGCTGCTCGTCGTCCGCCCAAAATACGACGTGACGTTGCTGCCGTCGGTGATGCGCCAGTGTTTTCGGCCCGTCACCGTGTCGTGCCAGCGCTCGATCCGAGCAAAGCCCGCCTCGACCCGAGGCCGATACCGATGCACGACGAACTCACCCTCGCTCCGCTCGTATCGCTCCCAGCCGTTGGCGGCCTCCACCAGCACGGGCACCAGATCTTCGGCCCCGGTCAGCTGAAAGTCGTCGCTCTCCTCGCGGTCGGCGTACGACGGCATTCCCCGGTCGGTCCGCCGTGAGATCGACGCAGGCGATAGCGACATCCCGAGTCCAAACGGCCCGTTGCCCCTCCCCGAGTCGTAGCGCAACGCCAGCTGCGGCCCGAAGCCACCCCGCCCCGGCGAGGTGACGACGGGGATCGTCAGCGACCCCGTCCCGGTGAACGCTGCCATCTGAAACTGCTCGCCCAGCCCCCGCATGGCCGCGCCGCCCTTGGGCAGCGACAGCGACGGCACGACATCGACCGAAGAGTCACGACCGGGTGCGGTGCCATCGGCTCGGACGTCCCCCTCGCTCGTGGAGGTGGGTGCCCCGAGGCCCTGCGGTCGTCGAGGATCCGCCGCTGGGCGGCCGAACGGAGCAGGCATGGCTCAGGCCCCCTCCGTGTAACGCACCACCAGCACCAGATCGTCCAGCGTCTCGGGAGACGGCACGGCCGCCGCATCGACCTCGACGACCCAGTTGCCGTACGCCTCGGCACTGACCGCGGGCTCGGCCACGACGACGACCGGCCCCGTCACGAGCACGCCGGGCAGGCTCGGCTCGGCTCCCAGCAGTCCGGTGCTCTGCTGCCCACCCGGCTCGGTGATGCTGACCGTCGTACCGCTTGGGATGCCCCCTCCGACCGAGACCACGAACGCCTCCACCACGCGCAGTCCTGCTCCGGCCAGCGGATACGGATAGTGCTCGTGGCTCAACGACAGCTCGGCACGACGGATGGCTTCCGGCTCGGAGTCGACGAAGCTCGACCATACCGTGGGGAACCGCGAGCGCAGACTCCACGCCCACATACGACCCGTGCCGATCCCCGAACCGGCCTCCAGCGCCTCCAGCCGGGCGGCCAACCCCGCTTCCACCAGCCCAGCGAACACCGCCCCCCCTTCGCGGGCGGTGTACTGCACCTCGAGCACGACGTCCGCGATCTTCGAGTAGTCGAACGTGCGCAGCCCTTGCGGGAGCTGGAGCGTCCAGTGGCTTGCGGCGCCTCGGCCCTCGAACGGAAGGTACCGAGCGTCCCGTCCGTCGACCTCGAACAAACCCGCGTCCGACTGGCCAGTGCTGGTCGCGATGCTCTGCGCCGCGCCACCGAGTTCGACCACGGGCTGAGCGGGGTCGTCGTAGGCCGTCGCCGAGGTTCGGACCTCGCTGCGGGTCATCGTGAGCGTGGCCCCGATGGCGTCGTACGGGCCCGTGGTCCCCACCACCGTCAATCGCACCGACCGTAGCCGCCGCATGTAGTGGCTTCGGTGATCGAGTTCGAACAACGCCTCGGGCAGGCGAATTTCGCACTTGCCGTCGCGCTGGAGCTGCATCACCGCGAAGGGATCGA
>JAHZJA010001056.1 GCA_022601155.1 Deltaproteobacteria bacterium
CCGGGGAAGAAGTGCTCCTGCACCGTCTTGTCGATGAACGGCTTGAGCGGGCTCTCGGCCCAGCTGCGCCAGGTGACGGAGGGAATCGGCTGCTCGTAGAGGTTGGGGTCGAGCGCGGGCACCGAGACCATCGCGAGGATCTTCCCGGTCTTGACCTCCATCGCGACGACGCCACCGGCGAGCCTCTCCGCCAGGGCCTCATAGGCCACCCGCTGCAGATCGAGATCGAGGGTCAGATAGATGTCCTGACCGGGAATCGGGTCGTGGTCCTCGGGCAGGGCCTCCACCGCCTCGCGCGGCGGGTCGCTCACTTCGCGGGGCCGTGCATCCACCACGCGAGCACGCCGACCGAGACGACCGCGCAGGTAGTTCTCCCACTGCCGCTCGATGCCCGTCTTGCCCGTGCGGTCGCCGGGGCGGTAGCCCAGATCCTTGGAGCGCGCGAGGCCCTTGGATCCGATGTTCCCCATGTGCCCGGTGACGAACCCCACCAGCTGCCCCTCGGGGTAGTACCGCTTGGAGCTCTCGCGGATCTCCACCCACGGGTCGACGGTGTCCAGCCGCGCTTGGATGCGGGCGTACTCCTCCCAGTCGAGGTTCCGGCGGGCGATCTGAGCGTACTTGCCCTTGTCCTCTTCCTCGCGGAGCTGCTCGATGCGGGTGATGAACTTGGCACGATCTTCGTCGTCGACGAAGTCGATGAGCGAGGCGATGAGGTCCCGCGTCTCGTCGTTCATCACCGCCCGCTTGCCGCCCTCGGTGGGCACGACCCCCGCCTCGCCGTCCCGGATGAATCGCGTCCAGGCGGTGATGTACAGGGTGTAGGCGGGACGATTGGTGGCCAGCGGCCGCCCCTCGCTGTCGAAGATGTGGCCGCGCGGCGCCTCCACGTCGACCACGTCGACGAAGTTGCGCTCGGCCCGACGGGTGTAGTGATCACCCTCGAGGATCTGGATCTGACAAAGCCGCCCGAGCAGGCCGAGGAACAACAAGCTGACCACCAGCACCATCCCCTGAAACCGAGGTCTCAGGTCGCGGAGGTCGTCTCGCTGGCGCACGTTGATCATGGGCAGAAGCGGCCGGGCATCGTCACTTGCCGGTCCAGTAGGCCTGCTGAGGGGGTCGGTCGTCCAGTCGCAGCGCAGTGAGGAGCCGGTCCACCCCAGACCACAGCGGCGGGGCCACCAACAACGTGGCCAACGCATGCCAGTGGAGCACGCCGATCGCCGCCCACAGCGCATCGCGCGGGACCTCGAGCGGCTCCGACAACACCAACAAGATCGTCAGCGTCAGCGCATCGAACAACGCGGCGGCGACCAACCCCGCCGCCGCCCGGGTGACCCAACCGGTGATCGCAATGCGCCCCGAGGCCCACCGCAACACGATGAACCCCAGCGCATGCGCCAGCGCCAGGGTTCCGATGGGTGCGCCCTGGTGGAGGTCTTCGATGTAGCCCAACCCGATGGCCAACCCGAGCCCGAGCGGCATGGAGATCCCCACCGAGAACGCGGCGTGGGTGACGACCACCGCGGTCGTGGCCGGCAACATGATCGTCAGCGACAACACGTCGGCGAGCCCGCCCACCACCGCGATGAGCACCCAGCCGAGCATCAGGTAGACGAAGGTACGGAGCATGATGACCCCCGGACTACTGGATCGGCTGCAGGCCTCGGGCCTGCACCGCCTTGCGAGCGCGCTCACCGTGGGGGTCGGGTCGCGGCGCGTTGGCGAGCACCACCCACACCACGTCGATGCGATCGAAGCGCACGGCCGGCACCACGTGCAGCCGCTGTTTGTCGCCGACCAGCGGCTCGACCTCGGTCACCTGTCCCACCGGGTGACCCTTGGGAAACAGCTCGTCCACGCCGCTGGTCTGGACCAGCTCGCCCACCTGAACGTCGAAGTCCTTGGGGACCTCGAGCGTGCAGCTGTCTTCGGTGCGTCCTTCGAGAATCCCCTGCGCCTTGGTACGCGCCAGCTCCACCGCGATCTTGCTGCGGGGATCGGTGATGAGCATGACGTCGCTGTAGTCGTCGAACGACTTGTCGATGCGGCCGACGACGCCGTCGGGGGACAGCACCGCCATTCCCGTGCGGGCGTACTCGCTGCCGCGGTCGATGCGAATGTTGACCACGCGGAAGAACGGGCTCTGGTCCACGCCCACCCGCTCGGCCGGGATCATGTCGTCGGGCACCTTCTCCCGCATCTGTAGGGCGCGGCGCAGCTGCTGGTTTTCCTCCTGGAGGTGCACCAGCTCGCGCATGCGCTGCCGCAGCTCGCGGTTTTCGCCAGCGATCCGCTCGTTGGTGTCCTGCAGCTGCGCCTGGAGCACCCAGCGTTCGAAGAAGGCCCCCAGCATCCCCGCGCTGTAGGAGACGGCCGCCTCGAGGGGCGCGCCGATGCGCCGGACCGCCCGATCGAAGGCGCTCATCCCATGGGGATCGGCGGCCGTGCTCCGCAACAGCAGCACCGGAATGCCCAGCAACACCGCGATGAGCGCGCCGTTGCGGATGCTGCGGAGGGACAGAGCCATGGGTCGGGAAGCAACGGGCCGTTTGCAGCCTTTGTTCCAGGCCCAGGTCCCGCTGCGTCGGCCAACCGTGCCAGCTTTGCCACGATTGGCAAAATCGGCCGCTCCACCGCGTTTCGCGGCCGTTGCGCGAGCCGTCCGAACTCACGAGCACGGCCGGACGCGACGAACCCCGAGATTTGGCGCTAGCGATGGGTCTGCTCGCGCCGCCACTGCCGCCAGTGGGCATCGGTGCCCATCAGTCGGTCCCACAGGCCAAAGAACGAGCCCAGGCAACCGCGCGCTGCATAGAGGTGGTGGTAGGCGTGCCGACTGGCCAGCGCGGTGAAGGCGTAGCCGCTGTGGGCCTCCACGCTCTCGGCCACTCGAATTCCCAGCCACAGCACGAACGTCACCGGGTGCACGGCGAGCACGATGGGCCCGGTCATCAGCGCGATGAAGTTCGACAGGCTCTCCACCGGATGCGCGTACTCGGCCGCCATCCCACGCACATAGCGAAAGTCGTGGTGCTTGCGATGGATCGCGCGAAACAGTCGCTTGGTGTGCAACGCCCGGTGCGACCAATAGAAGAGGGTGTCCTGGATCACCATGCACGCCAGTACGTGCGCCGCGACGACCCACCACGACGGCATCGGCGCGTGCACCTGGCCCCCCATCGCTCGCCACGCCGGCACGGCGAGCACGGCCAGGCCCAGCAGCAGCGCGACATGGCCTATCAACACCTCGCGCCATGCCTTGCGCACGATCGCCTCGGGAGGCGCCTGGCCGTCCCGCACGGCGAAACGCGGCGCGATCCGCCGACGGTGGAGCACGGCGTATGTGCCCCACACGCCAAAGAATGCCAGCTCGTGGGTCACCCACAACAGGGCGGTCATGCGGAGAGTCTCGGACACGGGAAGATGCGTTCGTTGCGGAAGGGAAGCCGCGGTTGACACCCGGGGAACAGCCCCCCTACCCCGGCGATCCCCCTGACCCCCTGCGGGCATCTGCGCCATGGTTTCGGCCGGACTTCCCCGCTGCCGAAGATAGCGGTCGCCAGCTACGTTGAAAAGGATGCGTAGCACCGTGACGATGTTGGCGATGGGGATCCTGGCCGCAACCAGCGGATGTGCCGAGACGGTGACCGGCGAGCTGCTGTTGCGGGACGGCAGCGGCCCGGCGGAGGTCATCGCGCCTTCGGAGTGCCTGTCTGGCGAAGACCTGTTGTTGTTCGGCGTCGACATGTTCGACGAGGACGAGGACTGGATGATCCGGTTCTTCCATGACCCCCTCGAAGGGCCCGTCGTCCAGGTGTTCCCGCCGTCGGACGAAGCACCCCACCTGTTCACGCCGGATGTGTGCACCGAGTTCCGTGGCGAGCTGCGTCGTCGCGAGGTGCAAGACGAAGACCGCGGGGAGTACGGCGTGATGTACGGCAGCCTCCGGCTGCAGTGCGAGGCACTCGGAACCACCCTCGAGGGCAAGCTCGACTTCGAAGACTGCGACGAGTAGTCCACGCCCACGGCGTGGGCCACGGCGAAGCACCGCGTCGAGCCGCTGTCGGTTCGACTCGCGTCGCGTCTGGCCGACCCTCTCAGGTCAGCGCAACTTCACGCAGTAGATCGAGCTCGTCGAGCGCCGCGCCCGAGCCCAAGACCACCGCGAACTCCGGCTCGTCGGACAAGAACACGGGCAGGCCCGTCTCCTCCGACAGCAGCACGTCGAGGTTGGTCAGCTGCGAGCCACCCCCCGTGAGGACGATGCCCTTGTCGACGATGTCGGCGCACAGCTCGGGTGGCGCTCGCTCGAGCACCTGACGAACCGCGTCGACGATCGCGGAGACGGGCTCCGACAGCGCCTCGCGGATCTCGTCGGAATCGATCACGACCGTCTTGGGGATTCCGGCCACCAAGTCGCGGCCCTTGACCTCCATGGTCATCACCACCTCGGTGGGCGCGGCGGTGCCGATCTCGATCTTCACGGTCTCGGCGGTGCGCTCCCCAATGAGGAGGTTGTACTTGCGCTTGATGTGCTGGACGATCGCCTCGTCCATCTTGTCGCCGCCCACCCGTGCGCTCTTGCAGGCCACGATCCCGGCCAGCGAGATGACGGCAACCTCGGCCGTCCCGCCGCCGATGTCGACGACCATGTTGCCGCCCGGCTCGGTGATGGGCAGCCCGGCCCCGATCGCCGCGGCCATCGGCTCCTCGATGAGGAACACCTCACGGGCGCCTGCGGCCAGGGCCGAGTCTCGAACCGCGCGTTTTTCCACCTCGGTGATCCCCGACGGCACGCAGATGATGATCCGCGGCTTCACCAGGGTCTGGCGGTTGTGCGCCCGCGTGATGAAATAGCGCATCATCGCCTCGGTCACCTCGAAGTCGGCGATGACGCCTTCCTTCATGGGACGGATGGCGACGATGTTGCCCGGCGTGCGGCCGAGCATCTCCTTGGCTTCCTTGCCGACCGCCAGCACGCGCTTGGTGTTGGCGTGCTTCTGCACGGCAACCACCGATGGCTCGTGCGCAACGATGCCCTTGCCCTTGACGTAGGTGAGCGTCGTGGCCGTACCGAGATCGATGGCCAGGTCGTTGGAGAACAGGCCGTATACCCAGTCGAAGAGCATGACGAGGCCCGCTGCGGGCGGGGGGGAGCGGGTGGCAGCACCTCGCGCGGCCCTGTCGTAGCAGCCGCTCACACATACACGCCGGCCGTGCGTCGGGCAAGCATGGAGGCCGCCACCCAACGGGCGGCGTTGGGCGGATAGTCCCGCCGAGGAGTCATCCTACCGCAAAATGCCGCATTTTGCGCAGCTTGGACCGGGACCTGAACGCCCGTATCGCGCCGTGTCCGCATGGCCCCGCCTTTGCCGCCGTCGGCTCGGGGGGCCTGGGCAGCCGCCTGGCCGGCCGTTGGCGCACGAAGGAGCGATTGATCGCCTTGCCACGCCGAAGCTAAGGTCCCGCCCCCATGCTCGACTTCCTTCGGAGCCGCTCCACGGGCTATCTGGCGTGGATCATCCTCGGGACCATCGCGGTGGTCTTCGGCCTTCAGTTCGGGCTTCCCGGCGACATCACCCTAGGGCCCGACTCGGTGGCCGAGGTGCACGGCGAGGAGATTCGCAACGAGGACTTCCGATTCCAGAGCATCATGGTCCAGCGGTTTGGGCTGGTGCCCAAGGAGCCGAAGGTCCGCGAGATGGTCGGGGTCAACGAGGAGATCATCGACGGGATCGTCGAGCGCATCGTGCTCGCCCACGAGGCCGATCGGATGGGACTGGCCGCGACCAAGACGGAAGCCGAGGACATCGTCCTCGATGGCCACGTCATGCTGTTCGGCAACCGCCTCGAGTGGCTGGGACCCGAAGAGAAGTTCAACTACGAGCTGTTCAAGAACAACTGGCTGGGCCCGCTGCGGGTCCCCGAGCCCGCCTATCTCGAGCAGCAGGCCGAGGAAACTCTCGCGCAGACCCTTCGCGACGTCGTCGGGGCCAGCGTGGTGATCCCCGAGAGCGAGATTCGCAACCAGTACGATTCCTCCGCCAACACCTTGGCGCTGCGCTACGCCCGCTACGACTTCGCCGCGTTCGCCGACCTCGCCGACCCCACCCCCGCGCAGCTGGACGCCTATGTGGCCGACAACGCCGAGGAGCTGGACAAGCGCTACGAGTCGCAGAAGACCCGGTTCACCGCCCTGCCCCGCCAAGCCCGGCTGTCGATCGTCAAGGCGGGCACCAGCGACGAAGCACGCGCAGCGCTCACGGAGGCGCGCGCACAGGTCATCGCGGGTGCCCAGCGCATGGCCGCCGTCGCCCGAGCCCAGTCCACCCACGACACCGCGGCGCGGGGGGGTGACTACGGCTGGACCGACGAGCAGAGCGACGCCGCGTCGGACCTTCCCGATGCCGTGCGTGCGGTCATCGCCGACCTCAGCGAGGCCGACGTGTCACAGATCATCGAGGCCGACGACGCGCTGTGGCTCGTGCAGGTGACGGCCCGACGCGAGGGCGACGTACCCCGCGACGATGCCCTGCGTGAGCTGGCCGAAGAAGGCCTGCGCGACCAGCTGGGCGAGGATCTCGCCCGGCGCGCGGCCGAAGAGGACCAAAACGTCGTCACCGCAGGTGGACCGCTCACGGAGGTGTTCTCTCAGCCTGGTGCTCTGGGTGAGACGACCCTGTTCGGCGGCACGGCCATCGAGGCCGTCGAGCTGCCCGGCGAGGGTGAAGACGACGACGACGACGACGCGACCGCCAAGCCCGATGGCGCCGATCCGGTGGCCGGGTTGTCGCGACCCAAGGCCGAGCTCCGCTCGACCGGGCCGTTCGTCAAGGGCCAGCGCATTCCAGGCCTGGGCCTGGTGCCGCAGCTGGTCGACGATGCCTGGGCTCTCGAAGGCGAAGCCGAGCTCCTCGACGGCCTGTACGAGGTCCCGGGTGCGGTCGTGCTCGCGGGGGTCGAGGCCAAGGAACAGGCCAACGACGAGGATTTTGCCGAGCAGCGCGACGACATCGAACGCGGTCTTCGCCAGGCCAAGAGCCGCGCGGTGTTCCGGTCGTGGGCTCGCCGGCGCTGCCTCGATGCCAAGGGCCAGGGAGACATCAAGGTCTCCGAGGGAACGATCAAGCGTCTGACGACGTACGACACCACCCCGCCCGACGGCAAGAAAGAGGAAACGCCCCCTCCCGCCCGGCCTACGCACACGGTGTGCGACCGCGTGGGTGGTGGTGGCGGGATGCTCACCGCACGACTGCGGTAGCCACCGACCGCCACGTCGCGATCGCGACCACCAGGGTCCGCCCCACACACGAGCGCGCCGCCGCAGCGCGGTCGGCTGCGCTATGCTCCTGGATTCGAGTGCGAATGGAGCAGCCCGGCGACAACGTGGGGGGACGGCCGGCGGTGGGTAACGTACTCGGCTTTTCCTTGCTGTTGCGCGACCGCAAGGCGCTGCTGAGGCTCGAGCAACGCACGCTGGCCCCCGGGATTCGGCTGGCGGACTACGAGGCCGAGATCCCCGATGTGCAGTTTCCCCTGCGCACGCAGGGCGCCGCCGCGTTTCGCCGCCGCCGATGCCACGCCCGGCAGATGCGGCTCGAAGTCCAGCCCCGCGCGCTGAGGGCCTGGCTACACACGCGACTGGTCGGTCAGGCGGTGGGAGGGCTCCAGGTCGACGCCGTGGAGGTCGAGCTTTGGCATGACGACGGGGCTGGAGGTCCTGCGTCGCCGCACCTGTTCATCCGCGGGCGTCGGCAGGGCCGGACCCAGTGGCTGATGTTCGCGGTGCAGCTGTGGCCGCGCGGGCGCAGGCTCTCGGTTCGCCCGTGGCGCGTGTGGCAGATGGGCGAAGACGCCCCGCCGGCGGACGCCGTGTGGCGCGATGTCTGCGGTCGCCTGGGGGGGACGGTCGATCCCGAGGACGCGGCGACCGTGTGGCTCGACCCGGTGCGGGCCGCGGTGCTGCGACCGTTCGTCGTGGCCGGGTGGCGCCCGCCCGACCTCACGGGGCTGGTGCTCGAGGGCTTGGTGCTGTCGCCCGACCGGGGGGCGCTCTCGGTGGTTCGTCGCAACGAAGGCCCGGGCGCGAGCCCGGTCCCACCGCTGCCGCTGCCCACCGAGGACCCCGTGGCCGACGCGCTGGCTCGGGTCCACGCCGCGCTGCGCGATGGGGAGCGGGCCACCGCAACCGCCCAGCTCGAGCGTATCGCCGACGGTCTCCCTCCCGAGCACCCCGCCCGATTCGCTGCACTGCACTGGCTGGTCGCGCTGTCCCGTCGCCGTGACCCGGCGCAGCACCTGCGCGCGCTTCGATCCTGGCTGCACGGGCGCCCTCGCGACGAGGCGGCGGGTCGGGCCCTGGTCGTCGCGCTGCACTCCAGCCACCGCGCGCTCGCCCAGCGGCTCGCCGCCCAGTGTCGGTTGCCTCATCCCCCGCTGCGGCAGGCTCGGCTCGAGCTGGCCCTCGCCACGGTGTTGGTCGATCACCTCGACGAGCACGAGCACGCTCGGCCGGTCCTCGAGTCCCTGGTCGAGCGCGCCGCAGAGCAGACCGACCTGGCGCGAATCGAGCGACCAGCCCGGGCGACCCTCGCCCGGGCCCTCGCCGAGCGCCCCGCCCTCGCGCTGTCCGCCCTGTCGTCGGCATTGGCCTTGGCCGAGCGCTCCGTCACCCGTGCATCCCTCCAAGCCGGAGTCGCAGCCGCGCTCGATCGCAAGGGGCACCACCAGGCCGCTCGTCCGCTGTGGTTCGACGCCATCGCCATCGCTCCCGACGATGCGGCTCTGGTCGACGACGCCCTCGACTCGGCCCAGCGCAGCGGGGACGCGACTGCGGTGGTCGATCTGCTGCGCGCCGCCGTCCCGCACGCAGACCCCCAGCGCGCGCTCGCACTGCGGCAGACGTTGGTCGCGAGCCTGCGGGAGCGTGGCGACGCCACCAGCCGTGCGCTGGCCCTCGCCGAGCTGCGCGCCCTGGTCCGCGAGTACCCCGAGGCACGCGAGCTGGCGCTCGAGCTGTCCACCCTCGAGCACGACGAGGGTCGCTCCGATCGCGCCGCGTCGTTGCTCGACGAACTCGCGACCGCCAGCGAAGACGCCGAGGATCGGGTTCGTCTACGGCTCGAGCAAGCGCGACTGCTCATCGCCGACCAACAGCCTCGCCGCGCCTGGGCCAAGCTGGAGCCCGTCATCGAGCAAGCCCCCGCCCCCATGCTCGCCGAGGTCCTCGAGCTCGCACTGTCGGTGGCTCCGCTGTCGGTCCGCGATGGCTTGCTCGACCGCCTCGTCGAGCTGGACGCCGGACCCCGCAGCGGCCGTGCGCTGCTGGCCCGCGCCGAGGGACGAGGCTCACCCTCCAAGCGCAAGGCCGATCTCGAGCTCGCCGCCGCGCGTCTCGACGACCCGAGCCCTGCGCTGCACCAGCTGGCCCAGCTGGCCGCGACCGACGAGGTGGAGCCGTGGGCCGCGCTCGCCGAGGCGCTGAGCGCCGTCGGCGAGCGTCGGGCCGAGGGCGAGGCCCAGCTCGAGCTGGCGTTGCGACAGCTGCACCACGACAGACTCGATGCCGCCACCACGGCCATGGACCGCGCGCTCCAGCTGCGCTCCGACGACACCGCGCTGCGGCTCGCGGTGGGATGGGTCCACGCCCGCAACGAGCACTTCTCCGCGGCCGCCCACCACCTGGAGGCGCTCGAGCCCGAGGCGCTGGCGTTGGATCGCCCGCCGCTGTCCGACCCCCGCCTGGGCTTGCCCGGTGATGCAACGACGATCACTGGCCACATCGGCATGGTGCTGCTGCGCGCGGGTCGACCCGCCGATGCGATCACCCGGCTTCGACCCGCCGTGGCTCGACTGGGGGCCGCCGCCCAGCCCGAGCTCGCGCGCGCGCTGGTCGAAGCCATCGAAGCCGAGGGCCACGACGAACAGGCAGCCACCGTCGCCCGCACCGTTGCCGATGCCCACGCAGGCGACCAGCGAGCCCAGTGGTTGGCGCGAGCGGCCGCCCACGCACGCCCCACCGACGCGGTGGCGTGGCTCACCGAGGCCGTCGAGCTCGATCCCACCAATGGCGATCGAGTGGCCGCCCTGCAGGAGGCAGCCCGAGCCGCTGGCGACGAGGCGACGCTGACTGCCGCGCTCCAACGTACGGCCGGCCACGAAGGGTTGCCCGCGGGAGAGCGGGCCCGAGCCCTGCGCGAGCTGCTGTCCCGCCACGAACACCACGACGACGGGGCACCCGAGGACGAGGAGTCCATTGGCCTGTACGAGCGACTGCTGGCTGTCGATGCGCACGACGCCAACGCCTTGCTCGCGTTGGCCGCTCGGGCTCACCGCGACGACGATGTGACGCGAGCCCACGAGCTGTGGACCCGAGCGCTGGAGGAGCTACCCGCCCACGATCCCCGCCGAACCGGACCCGCGCTCGTCCTTGCCCGCCACCAGCTGGCCAGCGGCCGCGCCCCCCAGGCGGCTGCACACCTGTCCGCAGTGCTGGAGCACGACGGCACGCACCTCGAAGCCCTCACCCTGTTGGCCGACGTCTCCTTGATCGTCGACGACCCTGCGCTGCGCCTGCGAGCTCTCGAGGGCATGGTCGAGCACTCCGAGCCCGGGCCGGCCCTGCTCCACGCCCGCCAGGCTCTCGCCCAGCACCTCGGGTCCACCGGGCACCCCGCCCGCGCCCTGCCGCACGCCGCTGCGGCCAGCCAGGGCCTCGACCACGGCACCGCCGCACAGCTCGAGGCCACGCGACAATGGCTCGCCCTCGCCGAGGCGGTCGGCGACGCCCGCCAGCAAGCCGCGGCGCGCGAGCAGCTGCGCCTGGGGCTGGGACCGGAGCTGTCGGCCAAGGAGCTGCGCACCGAGGCGCTGCTGCTCGCCGAGCAGCTCGGCGAGCACGCCAAGGCCCTCGCGCTGGTCGGGCGCGGCCTGCATGCGCGACCGACCGACGGACTGCTGCTGTCGACCTTCAAGCAGCTGGTGGTCACCACGGGCGACCCGATGCCCTATCTCCTGGCGCTCGAGGCCGCGGTCGAGAGCGCCGGTCCGGGTAGCGATCGTGATCGATTGGCTACGGAGCTGGCGCTGTCCGCCGCCGAGGTCGGTGATGCCGCGCGAGCGCACCGAGCCTTGGGCCGTCTGTCGGTGGAGGCCGGCGACGGCGAGGAGCTGCTCGACCTTCGGATCTGGGTGGTCCACGCGCTCGGCCTGCAGGACGAGGAACTGCGCCAGATCGACCAACGCCTGCGCGAAGGTCCGCTCGATGAGGCGCTGCTGCATCGCCTGGCGCGACTGCTCGGCGACGGCGAGCCCACCGTCGAGCACTTGCTGGCCGTTGCCCGAGATAGCGAGCCCGACGTCGCGGGCCGCTTGGTCGAGCCCGCCCTGGTCTTGGCCGAGCCCCTGCAGCTCCCGTCGCTGTCGATGCGCGTGCTCAGGCACGCCGTTCGTGTTGGCGCCGTGCAGGCAGCGGCCACCGCCTGGCCTGCGCTGCTGGCCGAGGTCGCCGCCAACGGTAGCGACGCGACGGTGGCCGACCTGGTCGCGCTCGCCGACGACGCCCGACGTCACGGCATGAACCCTTCCCCCACCGTCGATCGACTCCTCGACGAGTCGCTCGCCCGCCAGCCCGGCTCGGGCCACCTGCACCGCGCGCTGACCCGACACCTGTCGCAGCGAGGAAGCGACGAGCACCGCAACACCGCCGCCCAGCGCGAGGCCGAGTTGATCGCCCACCTCGACGCCATCGCCGACCGCTACGAGCTGTCGGGCTACGACCGCGCGGAGCTGTTCGTGGGGATGACCGAGCCCCTGGACCGCCGCACCGCCACCGACCGTCTCGCCGCGCGCGCGCACCAGGCCGTGGACGATGCCGAGACCTTCGGCCGGCTGCTGCAGGCCCTCGAAGCGCGTCAGGGCTGGCCAGAGGTCCTGCGGCTGCTCGACCGTCGGGCCAAGACCGCGCCTCACGCCGAGGACAAGGTCGCCACGCTCAAGCACCTGGCCCACGTCGCCGCCGAGGTCCTCGGCGATCCTCCTGCGGCGGTCCGCCACCTCGAAGCCGCGCTCGCCCTGGCCCCGACCGATCCGGACCTCCTGCTTCCGCTGCTCGACCATCACTTCGCGCAGACCGATCTACGGCGGGCCGTCGAGCTGACCGAGCGAGTCCTCGACCACGTACGCATGGGTGATGCAGCGTTCGCCACCCTGGCCCATCGAGCCGCCGATGCTGCGATCGCCCAGGGTGATGCCGAGCGGGCCCAAGCCCTGCTGCTGCGGGTCACCGCCCGCATTCCCGCCGACGAAAAAGCGCTCGCCCGTCTCGCGGAGCTGGAGAGCCGACGCGATGATCCGGCTCGACGCGTGGAGCTGCTCGCGGCCGTGGCGGCTCGTCAAGGAGGCAAGGCCCGCATCGAAGCCCTGGAGGAGCGCGCCCGGCTGCTGCTCGACCCGCTCGACCGGCCCGACGACGCCATCGAGGACCTCACCGCGGTGGTCGCCGAAGCACCCGACCGTGAGGCCAGCGCCGAGCTGCTCGCCAACCTCCTGCGGACCCACCAGCGCTACCCCGAGCTCATTGCATTCCACGAGTCGGAGCTCCCCCGCCGCCACGGTCTCGCCCGCGCCCGCACCCTGCAGGAGATCGCCAACATTCACCGCGATGCGCTGTGCGACTCCGTCCGCGCCGAGCAGGCGCTGCGCCTGGCCATCGAGGAGCTCGGCTCGACCCCCGACGAGCAAGCCCTGGCCGACATCCTGCGCGCTGACCTGGTGGCGAACCTCGAGCAGCAGGGGCGCTACGTCGATCTCACCGTGTACCTCGATGCCGAGCTGGCCGAGCAGCTGTCTCCCGACGCGCCGCTCGAGCCTCCCCCGGAGCCTCGCCTCGATCTCGCGCGCACCCTGGCTCGGGTGCTGCGCGCTCACCTGGACGACGAAGCCCGTGCGGCGCGGGTCTACGAACACCTCGAGCGCTGGGATGCACTGCCCGACGAGGGGCTGGCCACGCTCGCGCGCTGGTACCAACGCTCTCGCCGTCACGAGGACTTGGTTCGGGTGCTTCAGCTGCGCTCGGTGGCGCTGGGCGAGCACCCCGAGCGTCGCGCCGCCGTCGACCGCCGGGTCGCCGAGCTGCTCGACGGTCCGCTGTCCCGGCCGCAAGATGCCGCGCGCTACTACCTCGATGCGTACCTGGTCGACCCCGAGGTCCACGCGGCCGCGGGGGCCCGTGCCCGGGTGTTGCTGTCGGGGGTCGACTCGGTGGTCAACGTGCGGACGCGCCTGCTACGTCGGCTCGAAGACCTCACGCCCCGCCACCGACCGATCCTGCTGACGCTGCTCGCCGATGTCCTCGCGCCGCAATCGGAGTACGAACGAGAGGCCGAGTCTCGCTACCGAGAGGCGCTGGAGCTCGACCCCGAGTTCGCCACCGCCCACGACGGCCTGGGCCGCCTGCTCAGCCGACAGCAACGCCGCACCGAGGCCAGCCAGGTGCTGGTGCTCGCCGCCGATAGCCACGCCCTGCCGGCCCCCCGCGCCGCCGATGCAGCTGCGCTCGCGGCCCGCAACCTCATCGAGCTCGACCGATACACCGAGGCCGAGGCCGTACTCAAGCGCTCGCTGGCCCGCAGTCCCGACTCGCAGCGAGGCCTGCTGGAGCTGGCGCGCCTGTACGAAGACGGCGATCGTCGCGGCGAGCTGTCCGCGGTGCTCGACACACTGGCCCAGCTCCCGCTGTCGAACGTGATGCTGGCCGAGGTCGCCTACCGTCGCGCGCTGCTGCTGCAGCCCATCTACGACGTCGTGCCCAGCGGACCCCAGGGAGAGCGTGCGCGCAGCCACCTGCTCGAGGCTCTCGGGGCCGATCCCCGCCATGCGGCGGGCCGCCAGGCCCTGCTGTCGCTCGCTACCGCCCGCCGCGAGTGGTCGATCGTCGCGCACATGCACTACCTGGCGATCCGAGAGCTTCCGCCGGGGCCGCAGCGCGCTCTGGTCCACCTGGACTTGGCCGCGACCTATCTCGAACACCTGGGCGATCCGCAGAGCGGGATGCGGAACATCGAGAGCGCCCTGCAGCAGGCCGCGACCGATGTCGTGGTCGCCAATCGCACCGCCGATCTGGCTCGTCGCATGCCCGATCGCCCGGGCGCCGCCGAGCGTTTCGAGAGCATCGCGGCCGGAGACAACGAGCTGGACGACCCCGCGCGAGCGCGACTGTGGCTGCTGGCCGCAGATCTGCGGATGGAGGACGACGACCACGATGCGGCCGAGGCAGCGTCGCGGCGGGTACTCGACCTTCCCAAGGTCCCGCACGACGCAACCGCGGCGGCCACCCGCACGCTGCAGCGACTGGGCCCGCGCGATGCCGCCAGCCTCACCGCGGCCAGCAGCGGAGTGCTCGCGCGACTGGACGGCCAACCGCCGCCCCGCCCCACCGAGCGGGCCGAGCTGCTCGGGAGGCTGCACGACCTCGGCGTCGACCTCGACGATCCCGGCATGGTGGAGCGCGCCAGTCGGGAGCAGGTCGCGATGGCGGCCGACCTCGATGAGAGCGACGCGCAGGCCATCACCACCAGCGCGTTGCTGCGCGACTTGCTGACCGCACGCGGTGAGTACGGCCCGGTCGTCGAGCTGTACGAGCGCCTCGCATCCCAGGCCGGACGCGAAGACCCGGGTCGGGCCGCGGCCGTGTTGGTGGAGGCCGCCGGTTTTGCGTGGCGCGGACAGGGTGATCCGACGCAGGCGGCCACGTTGCTGGGTCGGGCGCTGCAGCTTTGCCCCACCGACGACGCCGCCACCCGCTTGCTCGCCGAGCTGTCCCACGCCACCACCGACGCCGAGCAGGCCTCCGCCATCGCCCAGGGTCTGGGTACCGTCCCCGAACACGAGCGCCCCCCACTGCTGCGGCTCCAGCTGGCCTCGCTGGCGATCACACTGGGTGACGACGACGGCGCGCTGACCCAGCTACGCCCGCTGGTCGATCCCTCGATAGTCGAGCCCGTTCGCTTCGAAGCCCTCGGCCGGCTGGAGTCCGTGCTCGCCGCCCGTGGGGATCAAGGCGAGCGTCGCGATGTCCTGCACGACTACTTCGCCGCGGCCCGCGATCGCAACGATCCACGCGCGGGGGATCTCGGGCTCGAGCTGGCGCAGTTGCAGCAGGCCGACGGCGACACCAGCCTGGCCCGGAACACGGCCGAGGCGGCCCGAGTCCTGGCTCCCGACCATCGCCCCCTGCTCCGACTGCTGGCCGAGCTGGCCGAGCTGGAAGAGGACTGGCGCAGCCTGGTGGAGCTATTCGAGGAGCTGGCCCAGCTCGCCCTCGACGACACCGACCAGGCGATGTGGCTGACACGGGCCGGTCGCACGCATCTGGCCCAGCCTCAGCTCACCGCCGAGGGCGACGGTGCCCAGGTGGCCCGACGGTTGCTGCTGCGAGCCCGAGAGGTCGCCCCAACCAGCCCCGAGCCCCGCGTCGCCCTGCTGCCGCTGTCATTCAGCCAGGCCCGCTGGGACGAGGTGCTCGAGCTCGCCGAGGAACTCATCCGCCACGTAGGCAACGACGAGGACGTGCTGGTGCTGGCCGCGATCGCCGAGGCCTACCGCCGCGGTGGCCGACGCCTGGCCGTCGACATCGGGTACCGCCACCCGCCCGCCGTGGCCCGACGCTGGCTGTTGCCCGGACTCCAGCAAGCGCTGGGTGAGGTGGCCATGCGGGGGCCTCTCCCTCGCCTCGATGCACTGCTCGCGGCCGGCTCGGCGCTGCTCGGCGGCCGTCGTCATCTGTTCGAGTCGATGCACGGCTGGGCCAGCGAGCGCCCTCCCCATGCCGGCCTCGCACTCGGCCTCGCGCGCCTGTACGAGGCACGGGGGACCGGCGACATGGCTCGACTGCTGTACCAGCTCGCGGCCTTCGTCGCCCCGCGTGGCCCGGTCCCGGCCCTGGTGGCTCGGCTCCCGCGCGCGCGCATGGACGACCCCGATCTCCATCGCGCGAGCACGGCTCCCATGGAGGGTCGCACCGCGCTGCGCGAAGTGTTGGTCGCGCTGCGCGATCACCTGTCTGGGCTCGGCCAGCAGGGCGCACCGACCCTGGCTCCGCCTCACGCTCGATCCCCCGGCTGGTGGCACACGCGAATGGAGCTGGCCGAGACCATCGTCGAGCCGTGGCGCGCGCTGCTGGGTGTCGACCTGCCGTTGGCGTGGACCGAAGATCCGGTGGAGGGCGGGGTCGCGGTCCGCAACGATCGGCCGCCCCGCCTCGTCCTCGGCCGGGTGTCGGCCACGCTGAGCGTTCCCGAGCTGACGTTTCGTCTCGGCTACGCCACCGCCACCGTCGCGCTGGGGATGGCCGCGCTCGCCGGACCGGGGCTGGATCTCGCGGTGTTGCTCGACGCACTCGGCCAACTCGGTAACCCCGGACACCAACCCACCGGGCAGCAAGCACAGGCCCTCGCCGACGTTCTCGCGGCTCGAGAGGCCAGGATGATCGGGCTCAGCGCCGGCCGACGCACCGGCTTGGTGGACGAGCTCGCCCACTGGCTCACCACCGAAGGCGGCCTCGAGAGGCTGCACAGCACGCTCCACCGCGCGCGACTGCTCCTAGGCACACGCCTTTGCGGGCAGCTCGGTGGCACCCTACAAGCGATCGCGCGTGACCACGGTCTGGTCCGCGACGGCCGCATCGAGACCACCACGGCCCTTCAACTGCCGGACGCCATGTGGTTGCTCCGGGCGCTGTCGCTACGATGACGGGCGCGTGTAGGGCCGCCGACGCCGCTCACCTCCTTTGTTGCGCCGCGCCGACGGGCCTGCCAAGATCTCGTGCGGTTTTTCCGCCTCTTTCGTATTTCGGAGCATCGCCCTTTGGCCAGCGCACAGCAACGAGCAGGTGACCCCAACGCGGGGCGGCTTTTGGTTCTGGGCGCCGCCGTGCTCGGGCTCGGCGGGGTCATCGGCTATGCGCTGGTGCAGTCCGGCAGCCGGTCCGATGCGATGGCTGTGGCCACGCAGGTGAAGGTCGACGAACGCCCCGCCACCACCTCGGTGGCACAGCTGCTGGAGCGCGCGTCCCGAGCCCGCCGCGACCTCGACGTGGCCGCGCTCGTCCGGCTGGATTCCGAGCTCGACGAGGCTGCGCACACCACCACCGCCGCTCCCAAGGCGCGGCAGGCTCAGCAAGAACGCCTGGCGGTGATCGCCAGCCTTGCGGTGGAGTCGGCACTGCGCGCCACGACCTTCGGCGACGAGGCTGCGCTGCAGCAGGCCACCGACTACGCCGTAGAAGGACACGCTCTCGCCGATACGATCGCCGATGCCCTGTCCCCCTCCGAGCTGAGGGCCGCCCGCGCGCGGCTGAACTTCGCGGGCGGCGAGGACATTGCGGTGCGCCACCCCTCGGTCCTCCTTCCGACCTTCCACGATCGCGAGCTCCAGCACGTGGTCCTGGCCGAGCCGGTTTGGGAGCCTGCGCCCGAGCATCCGCTCGACGACCAGGCGCGAGACGGCCTCGTCACGGCGCTGCGGCAGCTACCCGAGCCCACCGCCCTCGAACGCCTGCTGCTGGCCATGGCTCTGGACGCAGGCGGCGAGCGTACGCCGGCCCTGGCGCTGACCACCGCGGTCCTCGGCCAGGCACCCGGCCAGCCGTTCGCCACTGCCCTACGCCGCCGAATGGGCGGAGGCCCCGTGGTCGCCGTGGCACATCGACCCACTGCGACCAACGGCACGCCCGCAACACCCGAGCCCATCAAGCCACAGCCCGAGCCCGCAAAGCCTGAGCCCACCAAGCCTGAGCCCGAGCCCACCAAGCCGCAGCCCGAGCCCGCCAAGCCCGAGCCCGAGCCCGAGCCCACCAAGCCCGAGCCCACCAAGCCCGAGCCCACCAAGCCCGAGCCC
>JAHZJA010001057.1 GCA_022601155.1 Deltaproteobacteria bacterium
GAGCGTGTGCATCCGGGCAAGGAGGAGGCCCTCGGTGCGGGGGCGGTGAGTGACTACATCTACGACGTGGCGCCCGCGGTGCTGTGGGCGGCCGCCACCGAAGAGCTCTCGCAGCACGGGGCGTGGATGAGCCGCAACGACGCGCCGGTCGACGTCACCGCATCGACGGGGTGGGTCGTCTATGAGGGCGAGGAGCCCTCGCGAGTGCGGCATGACGTTCGCATCGTGCCCGTCGCCACCCATCGACATCGGCTGGAGGTCCACCGCACCGTCGAGCATGGCGAGGGTCCACGGCGGTGGGAGACGGAGTCGGAGCGCCGAGACTACGATGTGGAGCTGACCTTGATCCGTCATCGCGACCCCGCTGCGGCCAGTGCGATCGAGGCTGAGGCCCAGGCGGAAGGGCAAGCGGCGTTCGAGCGAGCGGTGGATGCCGGGGCGGTGTCCTGCGGCCGCTGATGAGCCATGCATGAAAAGGAGCGCCGCGGGGAACACGAACCGCGGCGCTCACACATGAACGAAGGAACTCGGGTGCGGCTACGACTTGGGCAGCAGCACGGTGTCGATGACGTGGATGACGCCGTTGCTGGCCTCGATGTCCGCCTTCACCACCGTGGCGTCGCCCACCTTCACGCCGTTGCTGGTGTCGATGGGCAGCGTGCCCCCCGACATGGCGGTGGCCTCCGACAAGCCGGTCACGTCCGCGGCCATGACCTTGCCGCTGACGACGTGGAGCAGCAGGACCTGCTCGAGCTGCTCGGGGTTGGCCAGCAGGGCGTCTAGAGCCCCTTCGGGGAGCTTGGCAAACGCCTCGTCGGTGGGGGCAAAGACGGTGAAGGGGCCCGGCCCCTGGAGGGTCTCCACGAGGTTGGCGGCGTCGAGGGCGGCGGCCAAGGTCTGGAACTGACCGGCCTCCACGGCAACCTCGACGATGTTGCTGGTCGCGGCGGGCGGCGCCTGGTCGGCGGGGCGGGCCTGCTCGGCGGCGGGTGCAGTCGAACCGCCCGCGGCGTCCTTGTTGGTGCTCGCGCAGCCGAAGGCCAGGCACAACGTCAGCGGAGCAGCGATGAGGGATGTGGTTCGGATCTTCATGGTCGTTTCCGTTGGTCGCCGAAGGTCTGAACGAGGTCTGTAGAAGTGCAACTGTCTGGGGGGTCCCGACCGTTCGGCCACGAGCCAAGGGCCAATTGCGTGCATCGGTGCCATCGTTGGTCAGACTCACGGTGACGATTTCGGCTCACCCACTGTCAGCGCCTGGGTACGGCTGTCGTTCAGGGGGCCGATGCGCACTCTGGAACTGTCGCGATGGACGAAGATGGTGGCCGTTGGCGTGATGGCCATGGGCCTGGCCGGCTGCAGCAAGGGCGGTGCGCCACAGATGGCCAGCCCGCCTGCGGCCGACGAGTCGATCACCAACACCCAAGAGCAGGGGGTGGACGAGGGCGGGATTGTCAAGGCCCACGGCGACCACCTGGTGGTGCTGCGACGCGGACGACTGTTCACGGTGAACGTGGGCGACGACCAGCTACGGCCGGTCTCCTGGGTCGACGTCACGCCGCACCCGGGCCACCGCGGCTGGTACGACGAGATGATCGTCCACGGCGATACCGTGGTGGTGGTGGGCTACAGCTATGGCGTACGCGCCAGCGAGATCGGTCTATTCCACATCGACGATCGAGGCGGGCTCACCTATCAGGACTCCTACTTCCTCGGCTCGGGCGACTACTACTCCGCGAGCAACTACGCCACGAGGTTGGTGGGCGACACGCTGGTGATGTACATGCCGATCTGGGCCTGGGACGACGACGAGCCGGGGCTGGCCTTGGCCCCGTGGCGAGGTGGCGACCGACGCACGCGCAAGCACGGCGACTGGGATCGCTTGATGACCTCGGCGTCGATCCTCCCGCCGTTGAGCGAGGATCGACGCAACGTCGTGCACACCATCGTCACCTGTGACCTGAGCCAGGCCGCGCTGGGGTGTCAGGCGCGAGGCATCGCGGGGGGAGAGGGGCGCACGTTCTATGTGTCGTCGGAGGCGGTGTATGTGTGGACGCGGATGTACAGCGAGTCGGGCGAGGATGACGCGGCGGGCGATCGGGCGGAGCTGTATCGGCTTCCGCTGGGCGGGGGGCCGATCGGCGCGGTGGTTGTGAACGGTATGCCCGTCGATCAGTTCTCGTTCAAAGAGGCCGCCGACGGGGACCTCCAGGTGTTCGTGAGGAATTGGGACGACGACGAGCCGATGTGGGGGGTCGATCGCAGCGCGGGGCACGTCTCGTTGCTGACGGTGCCGGCCGCGATGTTGCGGCGACGGGGCGGGACAGCTCCGTCGACGGCCTACCGAGAGCTCCCGAGCCACACCAAAGATCAATGGGACCTCCATGCCCGGTTCGTGGGCGATGTGCTGCTGTACGGCGAGGCCTCGGGCTGGCACGAGGAGGAAGACACCAAGACGTCCGTGTTCGCCCATCGCTACGCCGATGCCCAGCCGCACACCGACGAGATCACGCTACCCCATGCGGTCGACCGCATCGAGGCGTTGGGCCGCGACGGGCTGGTGGTGGGCCGTGCGGGGGACGATCTTCACCTGACGGCGCTGCAGCTGGGATCCGCGGCGGCCGTCGCCAGCCGGTTCGTGCTGCCCCGGACCGCTCAAGGCGAGTGGCGCAGCCATGGGTTCTTCTTCAAGCCCAGCGGGCGTGGGGATGGCACCCTGGGCCTGCCCGTGCGGGGCTCGGGCGCGTCGGGTTTCGCGTCGCTGTTCGAGTCGTCGGCCGCGATCATGTTCTTCGACGTGGACGATCTGCGGCTCGATTCCCTGGGCGCGCTGGC
>JAHZJA010001058.1 GCA_022601155.1 Deltaproteobacteria bacterium
CGGATCTCGTCCCAGTCCGCAACCAGCAGGAGATCATCGTGGCGGGTGAGGTCGAGCGCCGGCCCCTGCGTGGGCAGCTGCACGATCAGGTCGGGAGCCGCTGGGTCGGCGATGTCCACCACCGCCACCGCCTCCAACGTAGCCACGTGGGCTCGATCCTCCGAGATCCGCACATCGACCGCCACTGCGCCCAACCCGACCGTCCCTTGCAGCACGGGCTCGTCGGGGGCCACGTCGTAGACACGGAGGCCCTCACGAGCCTCGGCCACCAGCAGCATGTCGCCGTCGATGGCCAGGCCTCGCGCATCGCTGTCCTCATCGACGTAGCTGCCCTGCTCCACCAGTTGGTCGAGATCGAGGGCCAGGCTGCGCACCCCGTCGGGGCCCGCCGCCACCCACACGCGTCCGGCCCCCATCACCGCCGACTCCACCGCCAGCATCGTGGCCCAGTGCGCCTGCATCGAGGGCATCGCGGGATCGCCCAACGTCCACACCGTCACGCCACCATCGCCATCGATCGGCCGGCGTGCGGTCACCAGCTGGCTACCGTCTTCGGACAGCGCCACCGCGTCACAGCGTGGCGGATCATCGGCGGCGGCACTGAGCCCGGTCGCCACCACCGTGGGCGCGGCCGGATCGGCCACACTCCACACCGTCAGCCCCGCGTCGTGGCTGCAGCCGTAGACGAACGACCCCGCGGCGGTCACGGCCACCAACCCCGTGAGGCCCGGCGCATCGCTGCCCACCAGTCGCAGCGGATCGACGAAAGCGGGGGTCGAGTCGTCGCAGGTGGGTGAAGGCGTGCCTGTCGTCGCGGTCTCGTCCGCGCCGTCGCTCGAGCTGGTCGAGACCATCGTTGCGGTCGGGGCGTCGGTGGTCCCGGTGCTGCCGGGCGCCGCGCCCGGGCCATCGTCGCCGCAGCCGGCCAGGCCCAAGGCCAAGGCCCACACCACGCATCGACACCGCACCATCGGTCACCATTGTCCGCCGCGTCCGCCTACCCACGCAATAGCGGACGGAGCGCCGCTCGTGGGTCGTAGCCAGCGATGTGCCAATGCGGCCCCGGCGGGCGTTCGACAGCACGCCATGGCTGCATCGCCGCGAACGGGGCGTTGACGTGATGTTCACCTCGCGCTAGCCGTCGTCGCTGTCACCGGGTGCGAACACCGTTGACGGATGTTGACACCCATCAGTACCGAGGTCGCACCGCATGAACGACGGTACCGACCCACGGCGTGTTGCAGACCCGAGTCACGGCCGTAAAACCAGTAAAGCCCTCGGGGGGCAATGGCGACCCAGGCCCCCGCCGCGAGCGTTTGACGAGTCGTAGCCATCCTTCCACAGTGGTCGACAAGGGTGATGCCGTGGGTCGCGATGGTCGCGACGGGCACGTGCGTCGCACCTCCGCCCGAAAAAGGAAGAACGTTCGATGGATGCACTCGCGAGGGGGCTCGAAGGAGTCGTATTGACCGAAACCCGGCTGTCGATGGTCGACGGCAAGGCCGGCAAGTTGGTGATCGGAGGCTTTCCGATCGAAGCGATTGCCCCCAACGCGAGCTACGAGGAGACGATCTTCTTGCTGTGGCAAGATCGGCTGCCCACCGCCACCGAGCTGACGCAGATGCGGGCGCAGCTGGCCGCCGCAGGCACCCTGCCCACCGAGACCATCGATCTGCTGCGGGCGGTCGCTCAGCGCGAGCACTCCCCGATGGACGCCCTGCGCATGGGCCTGGCCACGCTCGGGCTCGATGATCGCGACATCAATGCCGTCGCGCTGCAGGCCAACTCCGCCAAGGACAATCGCCGTCGTGCCACCGCGGTCGTGGGTGCCGTTCCTGCGCTGATCGGCGCCTACCATCGACTGTGCATCGGTCAAGATCCCGTCGCACCCGACCCGACGCTGGGCCATGCCGCAAACTACCTCCGCATGCTGAGCGGTGAGACGCCCAGCCCCGCACGAGCGCGTGCCCTCGACACCTACCTCAACACGACCGTCGACCACGGCATGAACGCGTCCACGTTCACCGCCCGGGTGATCGCCAGCACGCGGTCCGACATCGCCTCGGCGGTGGTTGGCGCATTGGGTGCTCTCAAGGGCCCCCTCCATGGCGGCGCTCCCGGGCCCGCCCTCGAGATGGTTCACGGGCTCCAGGCCGAAGTACGCCAGACAGGGCGACCGCTCGCCGAGCTCGCCGAGGCGCACGTCCGTGCGGTCGTCGGCGACGGCGGGCGCATCATGGGCTTTGGACACCGCGTCTATCGGGTTCGCGATCCTCGGGCCGATGTCCTGGGTGCAGCGCTGCAGCGTCTGCATCCGCGCCAAGGCGACAATCCTCTGGTCGACGACGCTCGCGTCGTGGAGCGGGTCGTGCTCGACGTGCTCGCCGAGCTCAAGCCCCACCGCCCCCTGGCCACCAACGTCGAGTTCTATACCGCGTTGATGCTGCACGCCCTCGAGCTGCCGGTCTCCGCGTTCACCCCCACGTTCGCCGTCGCTCGCGTTGGGGGCTGGACCGCCCATATCCTCGAGCAGGTCGCGGAAGATCGGCTGATCCGCCCTCGCGCCGCATACCGGGGACCCATCGATCGGACGTTCATCCCGCTGCAGGAGCGCGGGCCGAGCTACCCCTAGGAACCCGGCCACCTCGGGCGCCGCCTTCAAACGAACGGCGGCGCCACCCCGAACCCCGCGCTATGGTGGGGCACGGTGACGGGTCTGTTGGTCCACGCGTGGCTCGCCCTGGGCCCCGTGCAGTGGAGTGCACCCCCGCAGTGCGGCTCCGCCGAGGCCCTGCAGGAGCGCATCGTCGCCCAGGTCGGCGCGCTCGAG
>JAHZJA010001059.1 GCA_022601155.1 Deltaproteobacteria bacterium
TGATCTTGGACGCGAAGCACCTACCGTGCCAAGCAGGATCCTCTGACAGCCGCACGAGGGGGCCAACGGCTACTGCACCTGGGCTGAGTAGGCCACGGCGATGGCAGCGGCGACCCGCGCGTTGTGATGAACCAACGCGATGTTGCTGTGGAGGCTGCGCCGCCCGGTTCGCTCGACGACCTGCGCGAGCAAGAATGGCGTGACTTCCTTACCAGAAATACCTCGCGCCCTCGCGTCGTCGAGCGCCAATGCGATGGCGCGCTCGATCTCTTCTCGCGGCATCGCGTCGGCGGTCGGGATCGGGTTGGTCACCAGTACCCCGCCGCGCAACCCCAGGCTCCACTGCGCATCCATCATCGCCGCCACCTCCTGCGGCGTATCCAAGCGCATGGGCGCCGCGCATCCGCTGTGCGGAGTGTAGAAGGCGGGCACCTCGTCGCAGCCGTAGCCCACCACGGGAACCCCGTGGGTCTCGAGCACCTCGAGGGTCCGGGGGATGTCGAGGATCGACTTGCAGCCCGCGCAGACCACCGCGACCGGAGTCCGCGACAGCTCGGTGAGATCGGCGGAGACGTCCATCGAGTCCTCACCGCCGCGATGCACTCCCCCGATGCCCCCGGTCGCAAACACGGACACGCCCGCCCGGTGGGCACACAGCATCGTCGCCGCGACCGTCGTGCCTCCACGCCACCGACGGGCCAGTGCCACGGCCAGGTCTCGTCGACTGAGCTTGTGGGCGCTGTCGTCTTGGGCCAGCGCTTCGAGCTGCGCATCGCTCAGACCGATCCGGATCGATCCGTCCATGACGGCGATGGTCGCGGGCGCGGCCCCCTGGTCCCGCACCGCGGCCTCCACCGACCGAGCGGTCTCCACGTTGGCCGGCCACGGCATGCCATGGGTGATGATCGTGGACTCGAGGGCGACGACAGGGCGCCCGTGGGTGAACGCATCGGCCACCTCGGCGCTGTAGCGCAGCCAGCGCGAGCCGAGTTCACCTGGCGCGGTAGGCACGGACGTCATCCGCGCGAGCGTAGCAACCTTGGGCGAGACCTCGCGCGCCGCAAGGAGGCCAGCCCCGCCCGCGGTGGAGACGGCCTCGTCGACCCGGGCGAGCCCGGAATGACGGCCTTCCCGTCGTGCGTAGCCGTATCGGCCCGTCGCCACGCCCATTTCCACGCGCGTGATCACGGATCTCCATCCCGCTGGCCAAGGACTTCCATGATGCCGCTGCCTCGTCTCGCACTGTCGTTCGTCGCATCACTCGTTGGGCTGGTCGGGTGTGCCCATGGCTCCGTCGCGGAAAGCCCGCCCCCGGCCGTGCCTGCCCTCGCGGTGGTGGCCTCGCCCCTCGACGACGCCACGGACGAGACCGAGTCGTGGGACGAGCTCGACGATGATGATTCCGAGGCCAGCACGCTGCCCGAGCTCCGGGAGATCCCACCCGACGATGCCGAGAGTCATGCGACCGTCGCAACCGCGGGTCCGTCCGCCCTCGGGGCAGGGCCCGACGACACCGCGGTGGCCAGTGCGACGACCGAGACCGACCCCCCGGCGCCCGCCGCCACGGGCGGTACCATCGAAGTGAAGTTCGGCGCCGAAGAGCTCGGCGGTGGCTTGGAGTCGATCACCGCGCCACCCAAGCGCCCCTCGATGCCCTCGATGTTGAAGGACGTGCGAATGAGTCCTTCGCCGTAGAACCAGCGGTCGACGCAGACAATCGGCTGGGCGACACGGGTCCGAGCGCGAACGAGACCCGGGAGCGTTGGACTATTGCGGCTGCGCCGTGGCCTGGCAACGCTCCAGTCGCGCGCGCGTGTCGGCGACATCGGGGTGCGCATCACCCAGTACCCGTCGCTGGATCGCGAGCACCCGCTCGAACACCTCTGCCGCGGTCTCGCGCTCGCCCAGTCCCAAGTGGGCGTCACCCTGGACGAACAACGCGTTGGCAAACTCGGGGTGCTCGTTGCCCACCGTGTCCTCCCAGATCGCCAGCGCCTTCGTACTGCTCGCCAGCGCCAGTGGATACCGGCCCAGGCTCACCTGCGTGTTCGCGAGGTTGGTCAGCGATCGTGCACGCTCGGGATGTCGTGGCGGCAGCGCCTGGGTGAGTGCGAGCGCTCGCTGGTGGGACCCGAGCGCCGCCTCGGCCCGATCCAGCCCCAGCTGGGCAACGCCAATCTTGTTGTGAACCTCGGCCAGGGCGGGATGTTCGGGGCCATGCTGCGCCCGTCGTGCCGCCAGCACGCGCTCGAACGCCGCCAGAGCCTCGGCATGGGAACCCCGCTGCCAGTGCACCGCCCCGAGATTGCCGACCATGTTCACCACGTGGGGGTGCTCGGGCCCCAGGGCGCGCGTGCCGACGTCGATCGCCTTGCGCTGCACCTCGAGCGCCTGGTCCAGCTCGCCGCGCGCCACGTGGATTCCCGTCAACACGCTCAGCGCATTGGCAACGCGCGGATGGTCGGGGCCCAGGTTGTGTTCGAGGATCTCCAGCGTCCGCCGCAGCGTGGCCAGGGCATCGTCGTGGTCACCCCGCGCCCGCTGGCAATGCGCGATGGGGAGCCGGTACTCCGCGCAGGACAGATGGTCGGGCCCCAGCGCTCCCTCCACGATCGCGAGCGCTCCTTCGTAGGCTTCGAGCGCTTGGTCGTAGGTGCCGCCCGCGTTGTGGATGTCGCCCAGGTGGTTGAGATAGGCGCCCACGGGAAGCTCGTCGACGAGCCCGAGGCGATCGATCTCCAGGCGCGCCTGCCGAGACCATCGCAGCGCCTCGTCGGTACGTTGCTGCACA
>JAHZJA010001060.1 GCA_022601155.1 Deltaproteobacteria bacterium
GACCACGTCGAGCGCTTCCATCGGGCGGGCGCCGACTTTGCCCTGTCGCTGGGTGAGGTGGCCGGGGAGATCTTGGCCCACAAGCTCTTGGGCGAGGCGTGGATCTCGTTGGAGACGCGGATCAAGCTCGTCGAAGTCGCGCCGATCGGGCTCGAAGGGCGGATGCTGTCGGACACCAACGTGGGGGCCAAGACGGGGTGCTCGGTGGTGGCGGTGGAGCGCGACGAGCAGGTGATCGTCGACTTCTCCGACGACTTCGTCCCTGCTTCGGGTGATCGCGTGCACCTGTGTGGTAGCGAGGAAGCGATCGCTCGCTACTACGCGGTGTTCCCCGGAGCGCGCTCGGGCTCGTGAGCACGGGCTGCGGCCGCACAGCAGCTCCGTCGCGCGGGGCCCGAACGCCTTCGACTGGGGGAGTTCCTCTACAGCCCCTGCAGCCGAGCCCGGTCTTCGGTCGACAGCCCCGAGCCTGCGGCCAGCTGCCGTAGTCGCTCGCGCGCCTCGTCGCTTCGGGTGGCCTGGGAGATCACGTCGATGAGTCGCTGCAGCAGATCGCGACGTTGGGGCTTGGTCAGCGCGCGCAGGCGTCGCTCGATGTCTTCGCCGTCTTGCGCGACGCAGCCGCGGTCGACCAGCTGCTCGCGATGCTCGTGGGTGGTGGGCAGCGCATGGGTGATGTCTCGTATGACCCCGCGATCTTCGGGCAACACCGGTCCCCCGCCGCCCAGCATCCAGCCCGCGGCGGCCGCGGTGATCTCGGCGAAGCCGTGCTGGGCGGTGGTCCACGCCTCGCGCCAGAACTCGAGCTGCATGGGCTCGATCGACAAGCGGGCGGCGATTCGCTGGAGCGCCGCGATCTCGGCGTCGACCCGCTCGCCGTCCACCACGGCCATCAGCCAGGCGGTCTCGGCGATCTTGCGGTGTGATTGTTGCGGCGGAATCGGCAGCCCCGCCAGCTGGGTCTCGAGCGCCTCGGGGTCACTGATGATGCTCATCCACTGGGCGTAGTCGTCGCCGTCCGCGACTTCGTCGACCAGCCCCATCAGTCGCTCGCACTCCTCACCGGTCAGGACGTGGTCCGCGTGGGCGATGAGCCCCGAGGCAACGAGGGTCCACTGGGTGGCGAGGGGAAGAGCCATGCCGCGATCGTACTCCCAATCGGCCAACCCCGTGCAACGGGCGCAGACATCTGGCCACGCCGCGGGCCCTGGTGGCGGCGGCTGGGCACGGCCCGACCCTGGTATCGTGGGCCTGATGGCGGCCAGGGATCTCACCCCACACGAGGGCACTCCGTGATCGAGCGGGTACGCCTGGGGTTACCGGTGTGGAATCGCCCCGATTGGACGGGGCAGCTGTTTGCACCCGGAACACCCGCGGACCGCCGCTTGGCCGCCTACGCCCAGCTGTTCAACGCCGTGGAGGGCAACACCACCTTCTACGCGACACCGCCTCCGTCCACCGTAGAGCGCTGGGCAGAGCAGACGGGGACCGACTTTCGGTTCTGCTTCAAGCTGCCCCGCACGGTCACGCACGACCGTTTGCTGGTCAACGCGCGGCGCGATGCCGAGGCATTGCTCAACGCAGTCGCTCCGCTCGGGCCGCGGCTGGGCCCGATGCTCGTTCAGCTGCCGCCGCGATTTGGCCCCGACCGGCTCCCCACGCTGGAAGACTTCTTGGTCTCGCTACCGCCGCTGGGCGGATACGCGGTCGAGGTCCGCCACCCGGGTTATTTCGTGGGGGCGGCCGCATCCGAGCTGGAGGCGATGCTCATCGAGCTCGGTGTCGACCGTGTGATCTTGGATACCGAAGGAATGCACTCGGCCGAAGGTGGCGGAGAGGCGCTGGCCGAGGCCAAGCGTCGCAAACCTCGGCTGCCCATTCCTCGGGTCGCGACCGCCAATCATCCGATCGTGCGGCTGGTCGCCGATCCCGACCTGCCCCGAAACGACGCGCGCATCGAGACCTGGGTCGAGCAGACGGTGCAGTGGATCGAACAGGGGCGCGAGCCCTACTTGTTCATGCACCTGCCCGATGACGCACGGGCTCCCGTGCTCGCACGCCGACTATTCGAAGTCTTGCGAGCACGGGTCGATGTTGGCCACCTGCCGGGTTGGTACGGCGAGCGCCGCCAGCCACGACAGGTGGGCTTGTTCTCGGATACGGATCGGCGCTGACTATCGTCGGCCGCCGCCACCGCCTCCACGGCCACCGCCGCGACCTCCACGGCCACGCCCGCGGTCGTCGAATCCGCCGCCTCCGCCGCCGCCGCCGAATCCACCTCCGCCGCCGCCGTATCCACCGCCTCCGCCACCGCCACCGCGGAAGCCTCCGCCGCCGCCGCCGCCGCCACGGCCTCGGCCACCACCACCGCGTTCGCGATCTTGGGCCTCATTGACGCGGATCGCTCGACCATCGAGATCGGAGCCGTCGAGCTCCTTGATCGCCTTTTCCGCGTCGGCATCCTCGTTATAGGTCACGAAACCGAAGCCACGGGATCGGCCCGTTTCGCGATCCGTAATGACCTTGGCCTCCGCGACCGGGCCGAATTCCTCAAATGCTTTGGCGAGGCTTGCATCATCGGTAGCCCACGCCAGTCCACCTACGAAGAGTTTCTTGGACAACTGCTCGTC
>JAHZJA010000001.1 GCA_022601155.1 Deltaproteobacteria bacterium
AGTCTAGCCTCGACTTTGGCGGTTTCCACGCGCCATGACACCGCCCCCGACCGCTGTGGCAGTGTTTTCGCTCCTCGACGCATGACCCGATGCGCCTTCGAAGCGGAGCCTCGCCAGGTCGCTGCCGCTGACGGCGTTGTGGCCCATGGAAAACCGCCAAAGTCGAGTCTAGCGGGCCAGGGAAGACAGCGCGCCGCGCCCCGCATCCATTCGCGCTCGGGCTCACTGTGGAGCTCGGTGCACGTAGGCTCTCGCGGGGTCGAGACAGCTGCAATCAGGTTGACGACGTGTGCCGGAGCACCGTCAGGGGGCTACCCGCAGTCATCTCGGAACTGGCGGTGGACCGGGTCTCGGATTGGAAGGGCGGACGTTGAAGTCCGGCGACGATCTTTTCCGCCGCCGGCCAGACGTAGCCCGGTCGCGCTGGCGACCAGCGTTGCACATCGTGGTGAGCGACCGATGCGACGGTCACTCGCACCTATGATGGATGTATGCGGCCGGCGAGTTGCTGACTCAGGGTTCGACGTAGCGATACACGGGGCCGGCGGTCTCGACCCGTCCCGCGTGGAGCGGCGTGCTCATCAGCCGCTGGGCCAAAAAACGCAGCTGATACATCAGCCCCATCACCTCGCGGATACGCTGGGGCTTGCCGTTGAAGGTGTCGTGCAGGCTGTTGAGCAGCGACGAGTAGCCCTGGGTGAAGTTGTCGGACAGCATACGACCGAAGGTGCCGGCGGGAAACTGCAGCGGGCCCGGATCTGGGCGCATCGGAAAGACGCCGTCGGGCACGAACGCGATGGGGGCACCGTCGTAGGCATAGCGGGTCGGGCTGTCGTCGCCAGGGGTGCAGATGAGCTCGGCCCCGTAGTAGATCTCGCCAAAGCGGTAGAAATGCGCGGGCTGCCCTTCTTCGAATGGATCGGTGCTCGACCCCTCGCCCTGCTCGACGATGATGTCGATGGCCCGACCCGCGGCCTCGGCACTGACAATGGGGAAGTTGAGCGACTCGGGCCAGACCCCGAGTACCTGACGGTCCTCGTGGCCGAACGCCGACTCGGGCAGGGTGGCCAGGCGCTCCTTCAAGGCCGCATAGAACTCGCCGATGGTCCGATAGTCGGGGTCGGGGGCATCGACCGGGTCGGGTACGGGCGTCGAGCCGTCCCAAGCCTCTGTCGTGGTTGGGACGGGGTGCTCGGGCTCCTCGATGACCATGAAGGTGTTCTTGACCAACTGCATACTGAAGGCCTCGATGTGCACCACGAAGTCGCTGCCGCCGATGCCCATGGGCAGACCGCCAGGGTAGCTCGGCACGAAGCCCTCGTGATTGATGGCCGGGTGCCCACCGAGCGATACGAGGATGTTGGCGGCGATCGTCATGTGGAGCATCTCCTCGATCACGATGCTCCGCAGCAGGGCTCCCACCGCGTCGTTGAGGCCGGGCTTGAGCGAGTACCAAGCCGTCAGGTAGGGCGGGATGGTGCTGTGCTCGAGCTCGATGGCCCGCTGCAGGAAGGGAAACAGAGCCTCCTTGTCCTTGGTTCCACGGAGCTGGTGGATGATCTGTGGCTGAACTCTGAGCATCAGGAGTCTCCCTCGTCGCGGTTGGCGACGACCTGTGCGGCGAAATCGAGCTTGCCCGCCGGGTCGGGGACCTCGGCGGCGGGGGCGGGACGCGTTCGTGCGACGATCCTGGGCGGGCAGGGGGCGGGTTTGTCCGAGGGCTTGCCGCGCAGGGGAAGCCCATCGGGGCCGGTCTCGTCGAGCCATCGCAGGATCATGGCCCGCTTGGCCGTCGACAGGTCACGGGTCACGGGCATGTGGTTGGGATCGCTCTCGGGCAGGGAGAAGGCCATCTCGAGGATGCGTACGTGGCGGACGACCTGGTCGTAGTCGCGGAGATCGATCCAGTGACGACTCATGATCGGGTAGAGGTTTCCGTACTGCTCGAAGATCGGCTGGATGTCGCGGTACCAGGTGGGCAGCTGTGGATCGTCGTCGAGGGTGTCCCAACACAGCACGCTGAGGAACTGCCACGGGCTGGTGTGCCACGCAGGTGGGGCGCCATCGAGCCGGAGCCGCACGGCGTAGATCTGCCCGTCGATATAGCCGCGAGGGTTGCCGGGGCCCTGCGCGTTGGTGGTGAGCGTGGCCGTGCCCCGACCGCTGGCGTCGATGTCCACGGGACCGGCGGGGCCTGTCTCGCTGCCCGCGAACTCCAGGGCCCCGGCCGGCACGCAGACCTCGGGCACTGGCCACGTGTCCTGGTTGAGGTTGGCTCCCGTCCCCGGACCGCCGATGGTGCGCTCGGCCTTGGGCACCATCTCGAGCCCCACCTTGGCGGCGCAGGGCTTTCCCCAGCGCGTTGTGTAGATGGTGACCGGCCGAGATACGCCGGGGTCGAGTCGATGCACGAGCTGGTCGGCACGCAGGGCGAGGCCGGCCCGGGTCTCACGAACCAGGACCCGATAGCCGGTGGAGCCCAGCTGCTGCACGACGATGAGGGGGTGGTCGGCGAGCAGGACCTTGACGTTCGCCTTGTCCGAGTAGTCGAGGTCGATGACGCCCGCGATGTCCTGGAAGCTCGGATCCTGATAGGGAATGGAGCCCAGCACCGCGAGCTCGTTGGGCGGGACGAAGCCGCCTTCTTCGACGTCCTGGTCTTTCGCGACGGCGAGCAGCAGCGCGCCCATGGGCATGGGGTCGCCCGCCGCGGTGACGATCGGCAGCGCGTTGCCCAAGTCTATCGTCACCACCTCGCGCTGATCGTCGACCACCGCGGTGCAGGTGTTCACGCCTTGGCCGGGGATCACGGGGAAGGGGCCCGGGAAGCTGGGGATGAGCTGACGCCCGGTCGTGAAGAACACGGGCTCGCCCTCGTGCACGGGTCCGATGCTGCCCACGACCTTGCCCGTCATGTAGTCGGCGGCGTTGGGGTCCCGGTCGAACCCGAAGACGTTGAACCGCATGGACAGCTGTTCCTCGAGGGTATTGGCCGCGAGTGCCTGCAGGAATGGGGAACGCGATATGTCGCCCCACGTCACGTCCACGAGCCGAGATTGGTAGACCGCGGCAAGGGTCTGGTCGAAGTTCTCGGAGACCTGCTGACGCTTCCACAGATCGATGAACGGCGCCGTCACGAACCGGCCCCGCACGAGCCGTCGGCCCATGGGGTCGACGAGGACCACCTCCATGCCCCAGATCTGGGAGACCATCTGCTGCTGTGGATC
>JAHZJA010001061.1 GCA_022601155.1 Deltaproteobacteria bacterium
GCCACCCCAACACGATCGGAGCTGGTCCGCGCGGTCGCCCGACGGCGTCGACCCCCGAGCGCTACGGGGCGAAGACGACGGAGCGGGGAGCCGTCGCACCGCCGTCGGCTCTGCTCGGGTGGGCGCGCCCACCGGGCCGCAGCCCTCGATGTCGGCCACGAAGGAGCCCGAAGATCGGACTGGTCGACGGGTCACTGTTCCTCGCTGTCGGCCACCGGGGCCAAGCACGAGGCGATGACTACGCGGCAGGCCGAGGCCAAGGCAGGTGTCCAGGCCGCGTGCACCCGGCCTTGGTGATCACCGCAGGGGTGACCCTGTGACCATGGGTCAGCGCCGAGTGATCTCGACCCGGAGCAGCATCGGAGGGGCGCCCCCGGCCAACACCTTGCGCTCGATGGTCCGGGCGACCGCCTCGCCGTCACAGCCGCCGAAGATGGTGTGCGCTTCTTCGAGGTGCGATGCGGGGCCCGTGGTCACGAAGAACTGGGCCGAGCCGCTGTGCTCGATCCCCGTGTTGGCCATCGCCAGCACGCCGCCGCGATCGAAGGAGTCTCCATAGGAGATTTCGTCTTGGATCAAAAACCCCCCGGTCGCCTGCTTGCCGCGGCGCCCGGTCTGGACGAACTGACCGTCGACGGCGCGATGAAACGGCAGCCCTTCGTAGAAGGGCTCGGTGTGCCACTGGTCGTCGTCGCCACGGTAGGGGCGAAGGCCCCGGGCCAGGCCCACGAAGTTCGCGACCGTCAGGGGAGCATGGATCAGATCGAGCGTGCACTCGATCTCGCCTTCGTCGGTCACGAGGTTGGCGTAGAGCGTGCCCTCGGTCGGCAGTCCCGCCAGCGCCTCCTCCAGCGGAAAACGCCCGCCGTAGGGGTCACCCAGGGCCTCGTTGACGGCGACGAGGTCGGGAACGGCGGGGGGCAGGGTCGGGGGGCCCGAGACACAGCCCGTCAACCCGACGGCGAGCGCGAGTCGTAGCCAGCGAAGGCGGAGCGGTCGCCGAGCGTGCTGCAGCATCGCGCCGAGCCTACCCCGCGCGGCTCGGGTGTGTCCCGTGGTGGTGGCCCAAGTCGGCATCGGGGGCTCAGCGCAAGTACTCGATCTCGCCGTACGAGATGACCGCATCCCGACCCACCGCGTCTTGGTACTGGATCCAGCTCGTCGAGCGGAACCCGTTGCTCAGCCGCAGCTCATCGATCACGCCGTTGAACGTGCGGGTGCCGTCGGGAGCAAAGTTGCCGATGGCCAGCGGCAGACCATCTTCGTTGATGGCCGCGCCCAAAGGGGCCGAGGCGACCACGAGCGTCTGGGAGGCTCCGTTGACGAAGATGTCGGGCTCGACGACGGCGTTTCCCTCGGTGAACCGGACGGCGAGGTGGCTCCACTGGCCGTACGGGACCGAGCCGTTCGGCGTGCGCCACCGGCCCAGGGCCATCTCATGGCCGCGAGCGAAGTGGATGCGCTCGTTCTCGTTCACGGCGATGTTGTAGCCCTCGGGCGATGTGCTGGTGGACTTGTCGATGATGCGGCCAGCCGAGTTCCCGCCCTCGTCGGTGGGGTTGATCCACACGGTCACGGTGCCGGACTGGAAAAACAGCGCCTCGAGCCCCATCGGATCGCACGTGGCCCAGCCGCCGAACGAGGGCATCAAGCCCACGCCAAAGACCCCCGGGCCCGCGTTGATCCCCTTGCCCGCGGGGCTGCAGCTGGAGGCGTTGCCCGTGGACTCCGGGAATCCCGACTGGTGCAGGTGCCACACCGCCCGATAGTTGTCGTCCCATACCTGCGCCGAGGTGCCAGCAGAGCGCGCACCCGGGCTGCCGAAGTACAGCCACACCGTCATCGGGTCGACTGGCTCCACCGACTCCATCGCAAACCACACCACCGAAGACCCGTCCTCGTCCCAGCGCTCGATCTCGATCGGAAGCTCGGTGAGCCCGTCACTGGCGATCACCCGCAGGTCTTGGCCGTCGGGTCCGGTCAGCCCGTAGTCGATGCGAGAGGCGTCGAGGAACAGCGCGATGGGGACTTGAAGGAGGGGGCGCGGCGAGGTCGTGGGGGCGACCTCGAGGGCGATGCGGCCGCTCCAGTCACAATCCCACCACTCCGTGGAAGGGGGGCAGCCGCCCACTTCGGTCGTTGTACCGTCCGTGGTGTTGGTAGTGGTGGTCGGTGCAGACGAACCACCGTCCGGGTCTGGTGGCGGACCGGTGCCGGTGCTGCCCCGACCGCCGGTCGTGGTGGTGGTGACCTGCTCGGTCTCGGCGCCCGGGTCGACACACGCTCCACTGAGTGACCCCGCGAGTGCGCCGTAGCGCCGTCCCGACGTACAGTCGGGATCGGGGAAGCTGCAGTAGCCACTGGCCTCGCAGGCACCATCGACGCCGCACTGGCCATCGGCGATGCATACGAATGCATCGGCGTTGCTACACGCCACCACCATCGCCATCCCGATGAGTCCGGTCGCTGCCCTGACCATGCGGGACGAGCATACGCGGGAACCGGGCCGATGGGGTGTCTCGCTCGTGCATGGTTTCATTGTCGGTGATCTCGGATCTGCGCGGTCTTGCGGAAGCGTGGACGAGGTCGAAACGACGGCGCCACCTGAGCGGGTCCACGGGGGCAACGATGGGGTGCGACGCTCGTGCCCAGGGGCATGAGCCGCACGGCGACTGGTATCCCTCGCCGGAGGTTCGTGCGGGGTGATGCACGGCACCGCTCCACGATGGCTGCGTTGCTCGTCAGCGACTCGTGCCCAAACAACGTCCCCCTCGCGCCTTGCCCTCGTGGCGCAGCTTCACATCCAACCCGGCACGACCTTGCGACAAGGGGTGCTAGGTCGAGGGCGGGATGTCTCGGGCGCCTTGGCTCGCCAAGGCGACACCGCACAGCCGATACAGGATGCGCGCGCCCACGTTGGCGTCCCACTCGGCGTCGGCCCGCCCCGAGGGCGCCACTTCCACGAGATCGAACCCCACGACCGTTCGCCCGCTACGGGCGACGGCCAACAGCAGCGCCTGCGCTTCCACGAAGCTCAGTCCGCCGGGCACGGGGGTGCCCGTGCTTGGGCACAGCGACGGGTCGAGGCCGTCGATGTCGAAGCTGATGTAGACATGCTCGGGGAGTGTGTCGATCACTTCGTCGACAATCTGTGCAAATCCAGTCCCCGCCATCATGCGCTGGCGCATGGGTGCATCGAGGAAGGTGGTGACCCTCGGATCGCCACAGCTGCGCGCATGCTCCGTCGCACTCAGATCGCGCACGCCAACCTGCACCAGCCGGGCGACCCCGTGGGCCCGCTCGAGCACGTTGCCCATCACACTGGCGTGCGAGCGGTTGAAGCCCTCGTAGGCCACCCGTAGATCGGCGTGCGCATCGATATGCAGCACACCCAGTCCTGGCCAGCGCGTGGCGTGGGCCTCGATGGCCCCCAGCGAGACGCTGTGATCACCTCCCACCACCCCGACGATCTTGTCGGCCTGCAACAGCGCGCTCACCTGGCGCGTGACCCATGCGTCGAGCTGCGCGCTGCACTCGTCGACCTGTGCGAGGGCAGCCCGTAGGGCAGCATCGTCACCCAGCTGCCCGCCCACCTCGATGATGGGTCTGGCCAGCGCACTCGCGCGTGCGTCGAGCTGCTGGACCCACGGCTGTTCGTCCCGCATGTGGATGCCCCACTGCCAGGGCTGAGCCAGCCCCAGCTCCGCGAGACTGCTGTCGAATAGGTCGAGCTGTGGGCTCGCATGCCGAATCGCCTCTGGGCCCTTGGCGGTGCCGCGCCCGTAGCTGACGGTGGGTTCCCAGGGCACGGGGAGGAGCACCACGCTGCTGTGTGCCTCGGACCATGGCAGACCGAACACGCTGCCCTCGGGATCGCCCGCGCCGTCCGGATCGAATCGGCCCACGGGCGCTCGTTGGATCGCCATGCGCGGCGAACATAACAGGCCCGGGTCCCGCACGGGACTGGAGCCGGGCTCGGCGCAGCTGCCCCTTGCATCGCCGAGGTCAGGGCGCGACCTCGAGGATGTGAACCTCGATACGTTCATTGGCGGCGCGACCCCGTGCGGTGCGATTGGGCTCGATCGGCCGTTCCTCGCCATAGCCGACCGCCGTCAGCCGTCGTGCATCGATGCCGCGGGAGATCAACGAGTCGCGGACTTCCTCGGCGCGGCGCTGGGTGGGCTTGCGACCGAACGCATCTTGTCCGTGGTCGCCGCGGTGCCCCTGAATCTCGATCCGTGTGAACCGAGGGTAGCCCGCGATGGCGCCCGCCAGGTGCCCGAGGACCGGCTGCCCCGTCGGGTGGAGCCGGTCCTTGCCGGTCTCGAACCGGACCGCGTGTCGCAGTCGAATCACGCCGCCGACCTCGTCTACCTCGACCAGCGACTCACCCTCGTCGGGGCACCCATCGCCGTCTTCGTGGCCGTTGTAGGTCTCGGCGTGGTGCGGGCAACGATCCGCTTCATCGGATGGTCCGTCGCCGTCGGAATCGATGTCGCGGCATGCGGTCGTGACGTCGGTCGCCCACTGGCCGCGCGCCACTGCGGCGAGGTCGTCACGGTCCCGCGCCGCGCCATCGGGGGCCCAGCACTGCACGCCTCCGTCTCGTCCGACCGCACACCCCAGGATTGTGTTGGGCCCGAAGTGTCGATGGGACAGCGACAGATCCACGAACGCGTCGCTGTCCCGTTGGTTGGGCATCCCCGGATGGTGTGGCCACTTGGGGCTGGCACGGCCGGGAGTGGGGGCGACCAGATCGAAGCACTCGAGCCGGCCGGGAGGGCAGTCGTCGGCGGTGCAGGCTGGTGCATCGGGTCGAACCAGAGCGCAGCCAGCGGTCGCCAAGTCGCTGCCGAACACGCGCATGGCTCCCCCGAGCTCGAACGTCATGGGACGGGGGGCGGGCACCGGGCGTGGCCTGGTGGCCGACCCCCAGCAACGCACATGGCCGTCGTTGCTCGCTACACACGGCACATCGCCGACGAACGCGACCGAAGGGCGGGCGGATTCGCCTCGCAGGGTGGTGGGCCCGAACAGCAGCTGGCCAGGCGTGGGATCTTCGAGCAGACCACCAATGCGCCCCCAGCAGCGGACCGCGCCACTCGAGTTCACCACGCAGCTGGCCGAGCCCGAGACGGCGAGGGCGCGGGCTTCGGTGATCGCGGGCACCCGGCGTGGAGGCATGGGGGCTGGCCGCGGGCCGTCGGCGAACGATGCCCCGGCGCCGCTGCCCCAACACCACACCTGGCCACCCTCGACGATGGCGCACCCATGCTCGCGTCCGGTCGCCAACGCGACGGCTTGGCCCGGAACGGGCACCCGATCGGGCTGGGCGTTGGGCGCACGACCGGGTCGACCGGGATGATCACCCCAGCAGGTGATCGTGCCCGCGGTGTCGAGCGCACAGGTGTGATGCTGCCGCGCGCCGAGCTGCCGAACGCGGGTGCCCATGGTCGTGGCGATGGGCCGGCAGCGGCCAGAGCCCGCACCCACGCCCACCTGCCCGCGGCGGTTTTCGCCCCAACAGACCGCGGCCCCCTCGTCGGTCCATACGCACGCGTGTCGATCGCCCACCGTCACCCCCGCCACATGCTCCCCGGGGGCTGGCGCGGGCGCGGGAGGCTCGGATCCCGCCGCTGCGGGCTCGGCCGTGCGGTGCTCCGCCCGCGAAGAGGTGGGGGCTACGGGGCGGTGGCATGCCAGGGCGAGCGCGCAGCCTAGTGCCCCCCTGGCTCCACCGCGGACGGCCCTTGCGATTGGTTCGCGGGGGCTCACCCCCACACGAGCTTGTAGTCCATCGAGTGGCCGATCCGCTCGGAGAACCGTCGCACCGACTTGGAGGCCATCTTCTCGCTCAGTCCCACCGGAATCTTGGTGGTGAGCCACGCCCCCAAGCTCTGGGCTTCGCCCTTCGGAGCTCGGCCCAGATCGGCCGGGGCGTAGTCGATTGTGGCAGAGCGCTTCCCCGCCGTCCCGAGCAGGCCGTACAGATCACGGAAGATGATGAAGGCCGTGTCGTTTTGATGCAGCGACCAGTTGGCCACGGGGAGGAAATCGATGAGATGGATGAGCTGGAAGTTCAGCTGCACCCAGAAGTCCTCGGCCGACATCGTGATCGGTGCGTTGTCGATGACGCGGTTGAACTTCACCGACTGCAGCGTGTCGAGGCGCGCGACGTTTGCCCGCAGCTCGCGTCGTAGCGGCAGGTCGTACAGCAGTCGCAAGGCCGAGGGGAACGCCTCGACGTGGGTCCACTCGAACTCGGTCATCAGCTTGCGCAGCGCCGGGATCTTGCTCGCCTCCATGGCAAAGGTATTGGTGCCGGTTCCCAAGATCGAGTGCAGCAGCAACACGATGGGGGAGTGCTCGGCGAAGTGCTGGGTGCCGTACTCGAAGCAAAAATATAGGTGGTCGAGGAACGAGCCATCGGCGTGCTCCACATCGAAATCGCACTCCTCGACCATGAAGCGCATCAGCGCGGGGTCGACGGGCGGCAGTGCGTGGGCTTGGCGGGCCGCGTCGTACTCCGCTTGTACCCGTTGGGCTGCGTCTGTGTCCCAGTGGGGCTCCTTGCCCACGCGGGTGCGCATCACGAACCGCGATGCGGCACCCTCGAGGGTATTGAAGATGGTGCGATCGAGATCGAAGTTGGGGATGGGTTCGATCCGCACGTACCCCGCATGGTCGAATGCGCGGCCGTGCGCGATGGCAGCCTTGCGGTGAAGGCTCGGGTCCGGACGTTGCTCCGCATTCTGTTTCATGGGTCCTCGTCTCGGGGTCGCGGCCAGGAGCCGGCGATCGGGTCGCCCACGCTACTATGAAATCGTGCGGTGTTGGTCTGTCGCCCGTTGGCGGAGGCTGGGCGAGCATTTGCGGTTGCCCCGCCGCGTGCGTGCCCCCAGGTGAGGCCGCGGATGTCCACACCGTGATCGTGAGGCCGTCACTTCCACGTGTCGGGGCGCGGCGGCGATGGTCGGCGCCGCGACGAGCCGCGCAATTGCTCGCGCTGGGCAGGCCCGGTCGACCTCCGTGATCCCGAACACGATGGGGCCTCGCACATGCAGCGGGATGAAGACGCAATGTCAGGGCCCGCAGCACCGCTGGGGCCCGCAGGGTGGACAGAGTCTGCCCTTCGACGGAGTGCGTGGGGAGACAGCACGGTCGAGGCAGAGGATTCCTTCAGCGCAGGGGCGGTGGGAAGCCTTGGAGACTTCACCACCCTCCCTGCCTGCGACGCCGAGACGGACACGAGCGACGACCTGGCCGACCGAGTCGCACTGCACAGATCGTTGGGCTCGAAGACGATGATGTCGTCGACTGAGGGCAGGACTGGGCGGCCGTTGAAGCCAGTGTCCAGGCCTCGCCGAGACCGGGGGATTGGGCCGCGGAAGGGGAGCCCGTCGCCGGGGTGGCGTGTGGCTCTCATGACTCGGGCGACTGCGACAGACAGTGCAACACCTGCAGCTTCGGCGGCAGATGGATCGCGTCGCCGTCGCAGGTCATCGTGACTCCCGGCAGCAATCGCCGACGCCCTGGCTCGAGACGGCGCTGTCGAGGTACGCGATGACGTCGGTGTACACGGGGCACTCGAGCACGCATCGGGTCTGGTCGTCGAGTACCCCACTGCCGCACAGGCCCGGCTCGGTCTTGCTCGGATCTGCAGGGCACTCGTCGATGACGGTGTCGATGATGAGCTGCGGGCCGCTACCCGACTCCGAGGAGCCGAACCGAACGCGACCCGGGACGCTGGGATCGCTGTTGCGGATCATCCAGCCCAGATCCGCCTCACGGCGGTTTGCGACGGTGTCGGCGGCAGGGTCTTGGAGTCGGTGCCGCGTGATCC
>JAHZJA010001062.1 GCA_022601155.1 Deltaproteobacteria bacterium
CCATCAACCAGGTCCGCACCAACGAGTTCGTGCTGGATGCGCCGTGGGAACTGCGAGAGTTCACCCTGACCAACGAGGACCTGATGGCCACCCAGACCACGCCGCCGGGGGTGCCCGATACCGCGGCCAGTGGTCTGCTGGGCGTCCACACCATGGCCATGACCCCGGACGATGCGATCTTCGCTCCCGGCGGCCCGGGGACGGCGGTCACCGATGCGTTCGTCAACGGTCCCGTGCTCTCGTCGGTGGTCGGAACCGGAGTACCGGGCGATTGCGCGGCCAACTACGTCGTCCCGGCCGATTTCCCTGCGGGCGACGATTTCAAGGGCGGAAACTCGTTCACCGATCCTCCCCCGTTTTGGACGGCGGCCATCGGGTCGAGCAGCCAGGAAGTGTGCGCGCGGCACCAGTTCTCGCTCAATACCTGCAGCGGCTGCCACTTCGGCGACACTGCCACGAACTTCTTCCACGTCGATCCCACCCAGATGCCCGCGTTGCTCTCCGACTTCCTGACCGGGGGTGGCTCGGGGATCCACACCGTGCCCGATACTCAGGTGGGTGGCGTGTCTTGGGACTTTGCCGACCTCGATCGTCGATTCAACCGGCTCTACGACATCGCCTGTACGCAGTGCATCGGGACGTTCTCGCTGGCGCCGTCGGCGCTGGTGAACATTGCGTCGATCGCCGCAGTGGTGCCGCTCGACGTCGCCGAAGGCACCGAGCTCCCGTTTGCGGTCGGTCCGATCCTCGAAGTGGGGGCGGTGGCCGAGCTGCTGGTGCTGCGCCCCGAGTGGGTCGATCCCGAGGCGGTCACCGACGCCGATGCGACGCAGGTGGTGCGCCGGATCGACAACTTCGTGCATTGAGCACTGCAGGCGGCGGGGGGCGTCGTACTCGCCCTGTGCCCGTCATCGCACCGGGCGATGGTCGGGGTCACGATGGTCGCGGAGCGTGCTGCCGACGCGCCGTCTCACTCGCGGGTCACCGAGGTTATCGCGATCGGCGGCTCGAGGCTCTGCCCGTTGGCGGGTTGTTGCTGGATCTGGAATGCGACGTCATCGCCCTCGACCAGACGGCCGAACGCCGCAAAGCCCTGGCCGTCTGGATTGCGCTCGCCACCGAAGTCGAGCGCAGGCTGATCGCCGATGCACACGAAGAATTCGGACGTCGCCGTGCCGACCTCGGCCCGGGCCATCGAGATCGTACCGTCCAGATGAAGGATGCCCGTCTGCTCGGTCGTCTCGTGGGGGATCGGGGGCAGTGTGCGGACCACCCCGAGTCCACCCTGAATGACCTCGATCGGGACCTCCCGTGGCCCCTGGTTGTCGAGGGTCACGGTGCGATAGAACGTTGCTCCGGTCAGGAGACCATCGTCGACGTAGGTGAGGAAGTTGCCCGCGGTGATCGGTGCGTCGGTCTCGTAGATCTCGAACACGAGATCGCCAATCGTGGTCTGTAGGCGTACCCGCGGGGCATTGCTGCCGCTGCCGGTCGTCTCGGTGTCCAGGTCTGCGCCGCTCGATGCAGTGGCCGCAGTGGCCGTGGTCGAGGACATCATGTCCGTCGTTGCCACCACCGTCGTCGGCGACAGCGTCTCGCCATCGTCGCCACCGCAGCCCGCGACGAGCGAGCCGATGGCGAGGCCCATCACAAGTCCAACAACCCGCATGCTGGCAGGGTAACGGGTGCGTCCGGACCCGTCCACGGTCGTGATGGGTGACGGTTGCCCCCGGTGCTTGGGCGGCTCGAAGCACTGAGGCTGGGCCGCCTCGTCCTCGGATCCGTGGTCCAGCATCCGGTGCATACGATCGACGGTCTGCATCGTGCGGACGAAGATCACGCCTGTTGCTGGATCGGCGCCGTGGGTCGGCGAAGTCGTCTACGTCGAGCGGGTGGGACTTCATCATGCGTGCGTCGACACCACCCGGGTCGCCGCGCGTACGCATCCGACTGCTCGTTGGTCCGCCGACGGCCACGAGCCAGCATTCGCCATCCGCCCCCATGTTCGGCGAACCGACGCCACCGCCGGCCTCGCTTGTGCAGGGCCATCAGGAGGCCTTGCGCCATGGCCGAGGCCAACGACGTCCGGGCCACGGACGTCCGGGCTCCAGTGGATTCGGCGCGGCTGAGTGATCTCACGATCCCCAGATGAGTCACTGTGCAGGGCTCCCCCGCCTTCACGGTTGGGCCCACTGGAGGTCACACCCACCGCAGGAGGAAGTTAGAAGATGTCGAATCGAATGAGTAGTGGTTCCGCTTGGTTGTTCGGACTCGGTGCCGCCGTCGTAGCGTCGTTGTCCGGGTTCGCCGTCATGACCCTCGAGATGTTGGGCACGATTGCAGCCTTCGCGATCATCTACGGCGTCGTGGCGGGAGCTGCGGTCAAGAAGACCAACATGAGCAAGGGCGGCGTGGTCGGAGTCTTCATCGTGTGCCTGATCATCGGATGCATCGGCTACTGGATGACCAGCGCATCGACGATGGCCAGCGCGGTGGCACAAGAGGTCGCCAAGGACCCGCAGGTCGCCGGGGGCCACCAGGAGATTGCCGATGCCGCAGCGGGTGCCGCAGGCGGGCTCGCGGGCGCGCTGATGACCATCGTCGCCTTCGTGGGTGGCTTGATCGGATCCTTGCTCGGCGGTCTGATTCCCCGCAAGTAGGCCGATCTTCGCCTCGCTCGCGGGCTCGGCTCAGACAGGCGACGACCCCTGCGCCGAAGGTCATCGAGGCTCGCGTCTCGATGACCGACCGAGTCACGGTCGTTGCGAGCAGCCGTGTGTCGACGCGCATGCGCCAGGGTGGGGGTCTCGGTCCCACCACACGGCGCTATTGCGGCTCGCGATAACCCCCCGCACACGGTGGAGCGTCAGACGAACAAAGGGGGGCGGGCTCGTTCACCCGCGGCCGAGCAGGACGCTCAGCCCGAGACCGGATCGGCCGCGCACCGGAACCCAATGCTTTGGGTGTGTGCCGTCCCGACCTGTTCGTAGCGCAGAGCAGGATTGGCGAACGTGGCCTGGTAGCTGTTGAAGGCGCCGCCACGGATGACCTTACCCCCGCCCGACGGGGCATCGGCCGGGCTTCCTTCGTAGGGCGCGTAGCGGTCGGCGGTCCACTCGAAGACGTTGCCGACGATGTCGAGCAGGCCGTGCTGGGTGGTGCCAGCCGGAAAGCTGCCGACGGGCGCCGTCCCGGGAAAACCGTCGTCGGTCGTCGACAGCGCTCCATACTCGGGCAGCCCCTTGCTCGCCCGCCACTTCACGCACTCGGCGTTGCATAGGTTGCCATGCTCGTGAGTCGGCGCGGGGTCGCCCCAGGGGAACACGCGGCCGTCGGAACCCCGAGCGGCAAACTCCCACTCGGCCTCGGTGGGCAGCCGCTGCCCTCGAAACTCGCAGTAGTCCTTGGCCTGCTTCCAGGTGATGCAGTTGACCGGGTGGTTGCCGCGGCCCTCGACACCCTCGTTGCACAGCAAGCTGAGGGCGGCACGGCGGTCGTCGCTGTCGTTGGGGTAGCGGTCCTCTTTGAACGGACGACGGCACTGGCCTTGATCGCTGCACTCGTGGAACTGGTCGACGGTGGTCTCGTGGGTGGCCATGCAGTAGGTCGCCACCTCGACCTTGTGGCTGGGTCGCGCGCCCTGGAGCGCGGGGGTGTCGACGTCGTCCGAGCCCATGAAGAACGTGCCGCCGTCGATCTGAACCATGCCCTCGGGGCAGGCCGTCGCCACGGCAGCGGCTTTGGATGTGGACTCGGCGGGGTCGTCACCGTCGCGTGTCGCCCACCACAGCAATCCGCCCACCGCGACCACGGCCAGCCCCGCCCCCAAGATGTCCAGGCGTCCGCGGCTGCTCGGTATCGGCTGTGGGCCAGTGGCGGCGGCAGCGGCAGCGGCAGGGTTGGTCTGAGGCCCCGGCGGCTCGGTGGTGCTGTACTGCATGGGCCCCGACGGCAACCCCGGGGCGCCGTGTGCCGCAGTCGCCATCATCGTCTTGGCCAGCTTCGAGTCGGCCCGGGCGTCGACAGCTTCGATCGCCTCGGCCATGTGCTCGGCGCTCGACCACCGCTCGGCCGGATCCTTGGCGAGCGCGCGCAGAATGATGTTGTCGAATTCCGGCGGGAAGGCGTTGTTGGACGCGATCTCGCTGGGCCGCGGTGGCTCGTGGAACAGATGCTTGGAGAGGATCTCGACCGGTGCCTTGCCCGCAAACGGCAGCGTCCCGGTCAACATCTCGAACAGCATCACCCCCACCGCGTACAGGTCGGTGCGCGCATCGACTTCGTCGGCGCGGGCCTGCTCGGGCGCCATGTACTCCGCCGTGCCCATGATCGTTCCGGCCTTGGTCAGCCGCGGACCGTCGGAGGTGGGACCGCTGACCCGAGCGATGCCGAAGTCGAGCACCTTGATGAAGTCGGGGTCGTCGCGCTTCTTGCTGCGCAGGCAGTTGGCGGGCTTGATGTCGCGATGCACGATGCCCAGGTCGTGGGCGGCCTGCAGTGCGGACAGAAGCTGGAGCACCAGGTGCCGGGCTCGCGTCCAGGGCAGGGGCCCCTCGCGAGACAGCGTTGCGGCCAGGTCCTCGCCCTGGAGGTACTCCATCACGAAGTACGAGCAACCCTGGGGCGAATGGCCGAAGTCGGTGATGTCGACGACGTGGTCGTGACGGATCTTGGAGGCGGCCTTGGCCTCCTCGAGGAATCGGCCGTTGAGGCTCGGGTCGTGGCGATGCTGGTAGGCCAACACCTTCACCGCGACCTCTTTTTCGATGGTGCGATGGATGCCCAGGTACACCTCGCCCATGCCGCCCACGCCGAGCAATCGGGTCAGGGCGTAGCGATCGAGCCCGGTCGCCAGCAGCGACTCCACGTGCTCGCCCGTGACGGGCTCGACTCGAGGCGGGTCTTGCCCCTCGGGGGACGGGTCCTTCGAGCCTGGGTGCCAGACAGAGGTCACGTCACGCAGCATAACGAACGCACCGGTGTCGGTGTTTCCAACGCGGGGGGCGCCCCGGCCGACTCGGGGTGAGCAAAGCGTCGGGTCAGCCCGGCGCGGCGAGGTGGTTGAGCCACGCATCGACCACCCAGTGCACGTGAGCCCGGCGCTCGGCCAGGCTGGTGGTGGACATGGGGTCGTCGGGTCCCCACGCCGCCCCCATCGCGGGTGCGTAGGTGAAGTAGTTCACGACCATCGCCGACAAGCTCAGGTGCAGATGCCGCGCCGCGGTGGCCCCATTGGCGGGGGCCAACCCGGCGAGCAGCCCGGCGGATATCTGCATCATGTCACCCAGATGCCGTTGCACGACGGGCAGGTGGGGTCCCAAGCCCGAGACCTGCTGCTGCACGATCCGCAGGTAGCCGCGGTTGGCTTCCATGTAGTCGAGATAAGCATCGATGAGGTGATGCACGCGCTCGGCGAGCGTGCCCTCCACCGCCAGGGCCTCGGTCAGCGCTCGCTCGTGGCGGGCGTAGTAGCGCTCGAGCATGCGCTCGAACAGCTCCGCGGTGCTGCCCCAGTAGTAGAAGACCAGCGCCTTGTTGACCCCTGCGCGGCGGGCAACGGCCTGAGCGCTCAGTCCGTCGTACCCGTCCTCGATCAGCAGCGCCTCTGCCGCATCCAGCAGCTGCTGGGCGCGGTCGGTCGCGGGTTCCTTGGTGTGCTCACCAGCCGTCTCCACGGGATCTCAGGTCCTCACCAGGTCTTAACCGATCGGTTTGACCTTCCGGTTAAGACCTTCTACAACACCGGAGTCGTCCGCTCAACCGGGGGGCGACGGGCGGGGAGAACGACCAAGTGCAGCAGCGCGCGTTCATCGGGACGGGTCTCATCGGGGCAGGGCTCGCGCAGGCGGCTGCGGGCCGGGGTGACGCGGTCACCGTCTACAACCGCACCCGAGCCAAGGCCGAAGCGCTGACGCAGTTCGGCGCCGTGGTGGCCGACAGTCTCGACGCGGTCGCCCAACAGCACACGCGAATCCACCTGGCCCTCACCAGCGACGCCGCGGTGGACGAGGTGCTCGACACCCTGGCGCCGCACCTGAGTCCCGACGGCATCGTGCTCGATCACAGCACGACCTCGATCGAGGGCACGCGCCGAAGGGCCGAGCGGTGGACTCGTCGCGGTCTTCACTATCTGCACGCGCCGGTGTTCATGTCGCCCCAGGCCTGTCGCGAGGCCAAGGGCATGATGCTCGTCAGCGGGCCCGAGCAGCTGGTCGCGCAGGTGCGGCACGAGCTGGCGCAGATGACCGGAGCGCTCCGGGAGCTGGGCCCCCGGCCCGAGGCCGCCGCTGCCTTCAAGCTGGGGGGTAACGCGCTCATCCTCACCGTCTTGGGCGGGCTGGCCGACGTGTTCGCGATGGCGGGGGCCCACGGGTTCTCGCCGCAGCAGTGCAGCGAGGTGTTCGCGGCCTTCGACCTGCGTCCCGCGCTCGCGGGCCGCGGCGCTCGCATGGCCGAGGGGGACTACTCCACGCAGTGGTCGCTGGAGATGGCGCGCAAGGATGTCGGGCTCATGCTCGATGCCGCGGGATCCGTCCCGCTGACGATGGTGTCTGCGCTGGCGGAGCGCATGGATGTGCTGCTCGGGCAGGGGCACGGCGAACGAGATGTGGCGGTGTTGAGCCGCGATGCGATTTCGGGAGAATGACGATGACCTACGACCTCAAGATCCACGGCGGCACCATCATCGACGGCACCGGTAGCGAGGGCTTTTTGGGCGACGTGGCCATCAAGGACGGGCGCATCGTGGAGGTCGGCAAGTGCGACGGCTCGGCCACCGAGACGCTCGATGCGGAGGGGGCCATCGTGATCCCCGGATTCGTCGACATGCACACGCACTACGACGGCCAGGTCTCGTGGGACGAGGAGCTGGCTCCCTCATCGGTGCATGGGGTGACCACGTGCGTGATGGGCAGCTGCGGCGTGGGTTTTGCTCCCGTGCGGGCGGCCGACCGTCAGCGGATCATCGAGCTGATGGAAGGGGTCGAGGACATCCCCGGATCGGCGCTGGCCGAGGGCATCACCTGGGAGTGGGAGACGTTTCCAGAGTACATGGATGCCATCGACGCGCTGCCCCACGCGATCGACTTTGCGGTCCAGGTCCCCCACGATGTGCTGCGCGTCTACACGATGGGCGAGCGGGCGGTGGCGGGAGGCCCTGCCACCGATGACGACATCGCTCAGATGCGGGCGCTGGTGCGCGAGGCTCTGGAGGCCGGGGCCGTGGGGTTCTCGACCGGGCGGACCGACAACCATCGCACCGCGCAGGGCCAGGCCACGCCAGCCTCGGAGGCCACGATCGCCGAGCTCACCGGAATCGCCCAGGCGTTCGAGGGGCTCGACCACGGCGTGGTCCAGGCCGTCTCCGACTTCGACCTGCTGGTGTCCGACGACCACTTCTCCGACGAGTTCGACATCGTCGAGCGCATGGCCGAAGCCGCCCACGGGCACGCCACGTCGATCTCGCTGATGCAGCGCGATCAATCGCCCGACCAGTGGAAGTGGATCATCGAGCGCGCCGAGCAGGCCAACGCACGGGGCACCACCATTCGCCTACAGGTCGCCCCGCGGCCGATCGGGGTGATGCTGGGGCTGTGCGCCACCTTCCACCCGTTCATGGGCTACCCGTCCTACAAGGAGATCTGTCAGCTGCCGCTGGCGGAGCAGGTCGCCCGCATGCGGGACCCCGAGCTTCGAGCCCGCATGTTGTCGGAGACCACCGACAAGGTGGCGGGAGACGGCTCGTCATTGCCCCCGCTGGCCGACATTCTGCTCGCCCGTCTCGATGATGTGGCCAAGCGGCTGTACCGGCTGGGGGAGCGCCCCGAGTACGAGCCGGACCCGCGCACGTGCATGTGGGCCGAAGCGCAGGCGACCGGGCGGTCCACCCTCGAGGTGCTCTACGACGCGCTGCTCGAGGACGAAGGCCGCGCCTTGCTGTACTTCCCGCTGTACAACTTCACCGAGCTGAATCTCGGCGTGGTGCACACCATGCTGACGCATCCGCTGTCGCTGCCGGGTCTGAGCGACGGCGGAGCCCACGTCGGCACCGTGTGTGATGCCAGCTTCCCCACCTACCTGCTGTCGCACTGGGGGCGGGACCGGGATCGCGACCGCATCGCGCTGCCCACCCTCATCAAGAAGCAGACCCACGACACGGCTCGGTTCGTCGGCATGCACGACCGGGGCACGGTGGCGGCCGGGCAAAAGGCCGACATCAACGTCATCGACTTCGAATCGCTGCGACTGCGTGCCCCCGTGATGCGCCAAGACCTTCCTGCGGGCGGGCGGCGGCTGATGCAGTACGCCGATGGATATCGAGCCACGCTGGTCAGCGGAGAGGTGATGGCGCGCAACGGTGAGCTGACCGGGGCGAGGCCGGGCCGCCTGGTTCGCGCCGGGGCGTCCAGGTAACAGCGCCCATACGAACTGCGCGGCGCCGGGAATCGAGACCCTGGTGACGGGGACTCGAGACCGTGGGGCGCTTCCAGGGCGACGGCTCGCGGACGAGCTACTGGAGCATCACAGGTAGGGAGTGGTCAAGCTGCCCTTGCCGGCGTCGTGGGCCGGCCCCAGCAGTCCACGGTCGAGGACCGCGAGGATCTCCGGGAGCTCCATGTCGACGCACAGGGCGTCCCAACCCCGTGTTCGCGCGATGTTGGGCAGCAGCAACACCCCACGGGGATGGCCCCGCCGGCACAGCAAGCCCTCGCTGTCGAGGCGCTCCATGACATCGCCAGGATCGTCCAGGGTGTATCGACCGCGATAGTCGAGGTTGGCGAGGCTCGAGACCGCCGCTCCTTGGGCGCGAAGGTAGCGCTGGACCACGAGGGCGGGGAGGACCGCGGTCATCCGCGGGTTGCAGTCGTAGATCAGGCGGTAGTCACCGTCGGCATCGAGCATGCCGTCGAAGCTGATGGGGCCCCGATAGCCTCGCGCCGCAACCACCCGACAAAGAGCACGCAGCTGACCATCGAGGGGGGCGCAGCCGGGGAACTGGGCAAAGCGCGGCGACAGCAGGGCGCCCAGATGTTCTTTGCGGTCAGGGTCGGTGTAGAGCTGGCCAGCCCACGCGGTCGGGGTGATGTCGTCGGGGCTACGGATGTCGTAGCTGAAGCCCACGCCGTACGGAAGCTCGGTGGGCGCGTCGGGTCCGTCGACTGCGGGCTGCACCAGCAGCCGAATGCGGTGCCGTGCCCGGTAGACATCGCGCAGTGCCGCGTAGCGACTGACCTCGCCGTCTCCGAGCGCGAGCTTACGCAGCACGGCGCTGTCGTCGATCTCGGCGCGCACGTGCTGCGCGTCCGCATCGGCATCCACGTGTCTTCGCAGCACGTGACGCTCGATCTGAGCGCGGAGCCGAGCCATCTGCGGCTCGAACGTGGCGGCCGTCATCCGGGCCATCACGTTGCCCCCGG
>JAHZJA010001063.1 GCA_022601155.1 Deltaproteobacteria bacterium
ACCAACTTGCCGCCCTTGCCACAGCCGTAGCGCTTGCCCTTGGAGCGCTTGCAGTCGTCGGACGACGGCATGTTCTTGGCGTCGACCAACAAGTACAGCTCGTGGTCGCGCTTGCCCTTGGGAAGCTTGAGCCCGCGGGTGTCGATGGAGGCGGGCTCGCGGAACACCGAGGCGTTGACCACGTTCATGTTGCGGAACACGCTGTCGACCGCGACCGGCACCGGGCGGTTGGAGCGGAGCCGCACGTGCACGCACTGGTGCATGTGGCTGGTGGTGGGGTCGAAGCCCCAGGCCTGCGGATTCCAGGGCGCAGAGATCAGTGAGCCTGCCGCCTCGTTGTTGTCGCCTGCGTAGGCGCCCGGCGGGACGGTGCCCGAGAGCGTCGCATCGCCGATGTGATCCCACGTCGCGGCGTGCCAGTCGGAGACCTGGAGGCCCCAGTTGGCGATCCGGAACTCGGCGGTGACGTCACCGGCCTCGAGCGTCTCGGTCGTCCCGTTGTGGAAGCCCGCCCGTAGCCGGGAGTCGACCGCGAAGGGGATCGAGCCGCCCGGGAGGGGGTAGGGCGTGGTCGTGCCCGGCACGACGCCGTTGGTGACGTTGTAGTCGGAGCCGACCAGCTCACGGATGACCTCGAGCCCGTCGCAGGAGGTGGGGTCGGCGGAGTCGAGCACGGGCCACAAGCTCATGCCCGGCAGGCCCTCGGGAAGGGTGGCGCTGGGATCTACGCTGTAGACCTTGCAGGCGTTGGTGCCCGGAGGGCTGGTGCACAGCAGCGGATACTCGGCGGCTACGCCACCAGACCCGGTGGAGAAGTAGAGCACCGCGTTGCCGTAGGCGTGAAGGTTGGGCCGGATCTCGCCGTCGCCCGTGTTGACCGGAACCTGCAACGCGAACTTGAGCGTCCAGTTGTACGTGACGCTCAGGCCAACTGCGACGGGCTCGACGTCGACCCACGCGTGGTCGACCGTGAAGTCGGCGTTGGGGTTGGTCGAGCTCAGTGACGACCAGCTGGTGCCGCTGCCCGTGTTGGTCGCCGCCGCGTAGCGAATCGCCGAGGAGGGAAGCGCTGCGCCGTCGCCCGTGCAATCGCCGACCGTGCCGCAGGGGCGCAGGGGCTGGAACTGGATGTACAGCTCCGGGCCGTCGCCTGCGGCATTGGAGACTGCGAACATCACGATGTCTTCGTTGGTGTCGATCGAAGGATCGCCGCGGACGTCGAACTCGAAGAACACCGTGTGGGTCGGCTCGTCCCAGATCATCCGAGACCGCGCCAGCTCTGGCGTCTCCGAAGTTTGATCGGTGCGGGTGGTCGCCCCCGTCCAACGCACCTGCTTTTGGTTGTCGCTCAACGAGCCGTTCCACCACTGCGGATGTTTGACGGCCGCCCCGGGTACGCCGTTGGCCTGCCGGACGCAGACGTCGTTGGGGGCTGCGTTCGCCGTGGAGACGACGAACAGGGATGACAACAAGGGGAGTAGCAGGCGCAGCTTCGACACGATGGCGGTTCTCCTGGGCGAATGGAGGATTCGGAGTCTAGGGTCGTACGATGCCCGGAGGACAACGAAAAACCTCACGCTCCGGTCTACGGAATAGGTCGAAAAGGATGAGGCAGGTGGCTTTGCGCCACGTACTGACAGGGTTGAGGAAGGGAATCACGTCAGGCGGGGCACGGAGCACCAGCCTTCGTGGTTCCGGGGGGGACGGCCCCCGAGGCGCCATCGCAGGGGCTCCGGTCCCGGGGCTCGTTGCGGGGAGGGCTCCAATGCTCGGCATTGGCCCTTCTCGGCTCGTGGCCCCAACGCGTTCGGTCGACGCGGACGGGGCGAGGGACATTCACGGGGTCGGCGTGGGTCTACCGACATACGGGGCAAGGTCCCAATTGCTGACGAGTGCACCCACGAACGCGATTGTTGGGGGGCTGCAACCACGCGCGGCGTGGCGCCCTTGCAACCGTGGCGCTGCCCAACGGAGGCCAGGGCCACGGTGGCGGGCGAGCCCGCTCGGGTTCGAGCGACGCATGTCGATCAACTCGCGCAAGGTCGATTCCATTCCACTGGCGCATCGAGGGGGTGGCCGAGATACTGCGCGTTCGTTCGAAGTGCGCCGTCGTTGGCGTCATGCGAAGGCCGGATGTGATGGCGGTCGGGCGTGGCGGGATCGGGCGCACGGACGTCGCGCGAGCCCCTCGTCGCCACTGCGGTCGTCCGGCCACGCGACCGGCATCGGGCGGGAATCGAATGTGTGGGTCAGCGGTGTTACCGTGCAGCAGCCAATGGACGACCGATGGCGACGGCATGGCCGGGTGGCGCTCACGCGTGCCAGCGGCGGGAGAGCTCGATGAGCGGCCTCGCGCCACCACGGTTGGACACCATTGCGTGGGCCGACTCGCCCGAGCAAGTACGATTCGAGTATCGCGTGGCGGGGCCCGCTCGCCGCGGCATTGCCTATCTCATCGACACCCTCATCAAGTGGGTGGTGTTGATCGTGCTTGCGGGTCTGTTGATGCTCGGCGGCATGCAGATGGACGAGCTGACCGGGTGGACGTTCGGCATCTTCGTCTTGGTCGTGTTCGCGCTCGAATGGGGCTACTACGTCGTGTTCGAGACCCTCATGGGCGGTCGAAGCCCGGGCAAGAAATCGATGCGGCTGCGGGTGGTCAAAGAAGGCGGCTACCCGATCAACATCGTCGACTCGCTGCTGCGCAATCTGCTACGTGCGGCCGACTTTTTGCCTAGTTTCTATGCCTTGGGTACCGGGGTAATGGTGTTCGACTCGCGATTTCGCCGGCTGGGCGATCTCGTCGCGGGGACCATGGTGGTGGTGGAAGAGCGGGCGCACATGGGCACGGCGGTCAAGCTCCAGCCTGCGGTGACTCCCCAGGAGTTGGCCACGATGCCCTCCACCGCCATCTTGCGCCCCGCCGAGCGCGAGACCCTCGACCTGTTCGTGCGTCGGCTCGACCGTCTCAGTCCTGCGCGCGCCGACGAGCTGGCCGAGCTGGTGCTGCCGCACTTCATCGACCGGCTGCCCCCGGACGCCAAGCAGCG
>JAHZJA010001064.1 GCA_022601155.1 Deltaproteobacteria bacterium
CCGATCGGTGCGATACCCGGCGTACAGATCGATGTCGCGGGTCGAGCACAGGTGCATGATCTCGTCGCGAAGTTCGCACGCCGATCGGTCGATGTAGCGCTCACCCGACAGATCGACCAGCGGGATCTCGGCCTTCGACGACAGCGTGTGCCCCGGCGGCAGGACCACGAAGTAGCGCTCGCGATAGAGAGACTTGATCACGGCCCACTCGGGAGGCGTGGTCCCCGGGTTGGTGACGACGACCTCGAGGTCGGCCTCTTCGAGCTTGGTCAACAGCTCGCGATGGCCATGGACGTGGAGCTCCAGCTCGACACCCGGGGCCGCCGCACGAAACGCCTCGAGGTACCCCGCGAGCCGAGACGGGCCGATCGTGGGAATCACCCCGACGCGCAGCGGGACGTTCTTGAGCCTCCGGTGGTTCGCCGCACACTCGGCCACGGCAGTGCTCGCGGCCAGGAGGCGCTTGGCATGCGGCAGGACCAACGTCCCGAGCGTCGTCAGCTTTGCGCCACGGCGCTCCCGATGGAACAAGGGGCCGCCGAGCGCCAACTCCAGCTTCTTGATCGCCGTGGTGAGCGCGGGCTGGGACACGTTGCAGCGCTCCGCGGCCCGTGTGAAGTGCTCCGCGTCCACAACCGCTAAGAAGTATCTGGCCTGTGTCAGTTCCATGCGCGCCCCTCGACAGACCGACGTTCGATACGAATTTCGTCGGTGTCAAGGCATTGGGCGCCCAGTCCGGACCTGCGACACGAGACCTGCGCCCAGCACCCGCAGCACGGACCTCGACGGGTACGCGCCCGCCCGGGCGGGACCGGTCCCGAGCGGGACGAAGACCGGACGCGCGACGGCAAGGCTACTTCACCGCGTCGACGTCGACGACGGGAAACCCAGCCCGCGCATCGGCAGGCCAAGGCCACTTCGCCGCCACGACGTCGACGATGGGGACCCCGGCCCGCGCATCGGCCGGTCAAGGCCACTTCGTCGCGACGACGTCGACTTCGACGATGGGGAACCCGGCCAGCATCGGCCGGCCAGGGCTACTTCGCCGCCACGACGTCGAAGTGGACGACGTTGGCGAGCACGCCATCGGACCATCCGCCCGCGACGAGGGCCTCGGCGTTGCCCTGGAGCGCAGCCGCGACCTTGCCACCGAAGTGAGCATCACGACCCGCTTGGTTGGGGAACAAGTCGACGATCGCAAAGCGGTGATCGTCCTGTTCCGAGCGCAGCGCCAGCCAATAGGGCGTCAGCGGCTCGCCATCGATCACCATCTGACAACCCGCGACGAGGAACTCGGCCAGCGCATCGGCCTGCCCCGGCGCGGCGGTCATCGGAATGTACGTGGCCTTCGTGACCGAGACCGGTGAAGCCGGGATCTTCTGGGCGATGGTCTCGTAGTGCAGCACGTTGGCGACGACGCCGTCATCCCAGCCGCCCGCCACCAACTGCGGCGCCTTGCTGGCGAGGGCCGCCGCGACCTCACCGTTGAAGTGCGCATCACGACCCGCTTGGTTGGGGAACAGATCGAAGATGGCAAACTGTCCGGCACCATCCTCTCGCTCCAGCGCATACCAGTGAGGCGTCCCCGGCTCGTTGCGCGCGACACCGTCACGGCCAATTTTCAAGAAGGAGCGAAGGTCGGCCGCCTGCTGGGGGGCGGCGGTCATCGGGATCATGGTGGCTTTGGTCATCGTGTCTTCCTCGTGGGTTTGGGAACTGGGCTGGGTTTGGTCGGTGGGGTTGGACGCTGCGTGATCGCCGGCCTCATGTGCGCAACCGGCGAGACCGATGAGCACCCCGAGGGCGACAGCCCGGCATGAGCGACGGGCAATGTGAGCGACGGGCATGTCCGTCAAACCGTCCTGAACTACGTCTACGTGGCGATTGGGCATCGTTTCGGACCTCCGCATGACTTCGATGCTCAAGGTAGCCAGCGCAGCGCGCACCGACCAATACCGACGCGCTATGGACCGATAACCACCGCGCTCGATGGCTGCTGGGGCGGCTGCTCGAGCCAGGACGACGCGCATGCGCCCGGACCTCGGCGTCTGTTCCCCAACAACCACCTGCGGACCGCCCCTTCACCCAACGCATGCGCGAGCGACGGGATGATGCGGGCCGACCACGTCTATCGGAGAGCAAGCGTGAAGGAAGCCCGTCGTCCGCACACCGACGCCCGTCGTGGTCCGCGACGCGCCGTCAGCCCCCCGGGACTCGGCGCCGACGACCGGGAACGACCGGCTCGCCCCGACGATGGCCAGCACCGACGGCGGGCGTCACGAGCGGTCGGGATCGACCTCGGTCGGTCCCTACGCCCGCGGTGAACGACACCGATGCTGCCCGCGCCCCCCTCGTTGCCGGTGACGCCACAACCCGAGCGTCTGCGCCACCGTCTCGAACCTGCTCGGGTTGCGCCCGGGCACTGCCCCGCTCACCCCGCGGATGGTCTGCGCTCAGCCCGGAGGCTCACGACCTGGTCAGCCCGCGGGCGGAGGCGGCGGCGTGGAGATGACCATCAACCCGCTCCCGCCCGGATAGCCGTAGCTCACGTCTGCGTCATAGCCGACCGAGACGATGCCGCATGGCTCCTCGGACTCGATGAGGTGCGAGCCCGTCGGTACCGACAGCGCCGCATACTCGTAGTCGATGCCGTCCAGGGTACCGACCGAGCGCCAGTTGGCGGCCGCGACCGAAACTCCATCGCGGGCGACATCGGTCCCCGCCACCCGCAACACGGTCACGAAGTTGCTGACGTAGCCATCGGGCACCAAGAAGATGTAGCTGGTCTGGAACTGCGCCACCGCGGGCAACGAGATCATCGCCGGGTCGCCCGCTTGTCCAAACGGGGCCAGGATCTGGTTGCTCAGCAGGAACTGCGTGATCGCAAAGGGCTGGTCGGGATCGTTGCTGGTGACGGTGAAGGGCTGATCGGTCTGGAACCGAATCGTCTGCCCCGCATTGATCATGTTGGGCGCCCCGGCGGGGGCCGAGGGCGAGTAGCTCAGCGCCGTCCCGTCGAACGATCCCGTGATGCGATAGCCCGCCGCGTTGTCGGTGGCACCGCCCATGGGCGAGGGCGGCGGCGCCGAAGCGTAGCCCGAACCCCACGCCACCAGCGGCAGCATCTGCTGCTCCATGTGATCGGCACAGCACTCGCCGGGATTGGGCTCGATGGTCGCCACGTTCCCCGAGAACACCGCCACGGGCATGTCGGCCACGATCCGGCTCCCCGAGAGGTTGCCGTCGCCCGTCGAGCCCGGGAAGGTGTTGGGGCCCAGGGAGACCGCCGTGAACACCTGCCCGCGATCGAGCATCACCCCCTGCTCGGCACCAGCGTAAAGCCCCCACGACGGGAACAGGTCGACCGTGGTGCCGTCCTCGATGGCCACGATCGAGATGAACGCCCCGCTGTTGTCGCCGTTGGGATCCTGATCGGTCCCGAGCAAGATCGAGTCCCCCGTGACCGCCGTGTAGTCCGTGTCGAGCACGTGGGTGGGAAACAGCAGCGACGCATCGTTCGAGAACACGTTGACCGTGTTGTCCAGCGGGTTGAACTGGTACGCGGTGATCGGCACGCTGCTCTCCACCCGGTAGGCCTGTCCGTCGTAGGTGTTGGCCCGTGGTTCCTGGTTGAGCGGGTCGAGACGGAACTCGTGAATCTCACCGATCGGGACCTCGGCCATCGCAACCGGCGCGGCATCACCTCCGATGAACACCTCCACCATGGCCGGGAGATCCGACGAGGTGTTGGCCACCACGACCGCGAACTGCTGATCGGCAGGCGCAGGGCTGCCGTTGCTGCCCGCCCAGGCGTTGGGCAGGTCCACGGCCCAGAACTCGCACCCCTGGTTGGACTCGGCCATCGCCGCCTCGGCGCACGTGCCCGGGTTCGTGCCATCGCTGCCGTTTTCGGTCTCACCCACCGCGACATCGAGCTTCTCCATCGTGTCGCTGCTGCCCGTGTCGGCCGGCCCCGAGCCCATCGTGCCGTTGCCGTCGGTCAGCCCGGTGAGGCTGGTCGGGCTCATGGGCTCGCTGGGGCGTTGCTCGGTGCCACACGCCGCCGCACCCAGGCCCATCGCCAACAACGTCGCCCCACGGATCCACGCATCCTGCATCGTTCGAACTTGGCGTCCCGACCCCGCAGGGGTCAAGCACTCACGACTGCGAATGACCGATCGCACCAACCTGGCGCTGCGCACCCGCCGGCCACCGAACGAAGGGGTTACGGTCCGCCATCGACTGCCGCGCATCCACCGATCACACACCACAGACCCGAGATTCAACGGCTGCACGGATCGGACGCCTCCCTCGCCTCGGCCATTGGGCTCGTGGCAAACAGCTCGAACCGAGCTGCAGGCGCCCGTTCCCTCACGCGAGCCCCCCACCCCCAACTGGGGAGAATCGGCCGCCACGGCGGCTAGAAGGCCGTTCCGACGCGATGCTCGACGGCGGCCGAGCGCCGCTGCGACCATCCGACGTCAACCGGAGATTCAAGTCGATGAACCGCCCCCACCCTCGTCACGCCATCAGTTTGTGCCTGCTCGCCGCGTTCGCGTGTGGACCCAAGCAACCGACCACGCCTCCTGCCCCGGCCCCACCTCCCGAAGAGCCGCCCGAGCCCGTCGATCCGATCCCGGCCGAATTCGGCGCCCTCACCCCGCAGATCGTCGTCGCCGATGTTGCGGCCGCCGTGGACTTCTACGGCAAGGCCTTCGGCGCTCAGACCGTCTTCACGCTCCCCGGCCCTGACGGCGCCTCGCTCATGCACGCCGAGATCACGATCGGCGACAGCGCCCTGATGATCGAGCCGTCCAACGAGCAGATGAAGGACCCGATGGCCCTGGGTGGATCTCCGATCACCCTGATGCTCTACCTCGAGGACG
>JAHZJA010000009.1 GCA_022601155.1 Deltaproteobacteria bacterium
CACTCGGGGCCGGAGCGGTGACGACCAGATCGTGGCGTGGGCTTTCGTCATCGCCGATGGGCAGCTTCGCGAGCACCGTATCGAGCTGGTCTCGGAGTTCGGCGGCGCTCGCGATGCGCTCGCCGGGCAGTCGACGGAGCCCATGGTCGACCAGTTCCTCCAAGTCCGAGGGGAGGCCGAACACCCGACCCGCAATCGAGATCTCAGGCTCCTTCGGCTCGCACTTGAGGCGGGCCATCTCGGACGGCGGCAGATCCTGGAAGGGCGCCCGCCCGGCCAGCGCCTCGAACAGTGTCACCGCCAGCGCATAGACATCGAACGAAGGCCCGGGGGCCTGGCCCAGCGCTTGCTCCGGCGCCATGTAGAGGTAGGTCCCGGGCCGATGCTCGACCATGGTGAGCCCGGCTGTGCTCGGGAGTTCACCATCGCCCGCGCTATGGGCGTAGCCGAAGTCGAGCAGCCGGACCGCGTCCCCTTCGACCGCGATGTTCGAGGGTTTGATGTCGCGGTGGATCACGCCTCGGGAGTGGAGGTCGGCCAGCGCATCGGCGACGTTTCGAACCACCGTGCAGGCACGGCGGACTCGGGTATGCGCGGCGACGCGTTGGCCTCGGAGAAGGCGATCGAGTGTGGGGCCCTGCGAGAGCTCCATCGCGATGTACGGACGTCGGTCAGGGGACTGCAGATGACCGCGCCCGACGAAACCCGGGACGTACGGCACTTCACCGAGGCCTTCGAGGATGCGCCCCTCATTGTCGAATCGGTCACGCTGGTCCGGGTCCTGCGCTCGGTCCTCGAGCATGACCTTGACTGCGACGGACCGTCCGCCCTCGGTCGCTACGCGGTACACGGTGGCGACCCCTCCGCGGCCGAGGATGGCCTCGATCGTGAATCGTCCCTCGCAGATGGTCGAGCCGATCGGAAGCTCGTCGGCGGTCGCGGCTACGGCGTGCGGCATACTCATCGGCCGTTCTCCTCGCGGGGAGCGAAGACCGGCCCCTCTGCACCGAGCATGACATCGTAGTCGGTGCCCTCGCGGATACGAATCGCCTTGGACGACTTCAGTTGTTGACCCGGCGGCCCCCAACGAACGATGCGGTTGCCGGGCCGCACGGACATCGTGGTGCGGTCGCGCCCCTTCATGCCGAGTGAACGTCGACTGCCGCCGATGCTGATGTCCATCGCTTCGACAAAGCCGATCGCCACGTAGATCTTGGAACGCTTCGTCGGTGCGGGGGCCGGGACGGCGGGTGGAGGATCTTCGTCAGCGGCAGGCTCGTCTGGCGTTGTGGGCACATCCCGGGTCGTGGCGGGCGGGGTAGGGGCGTTGACCTCGGGTGCGTCCGAAGTGGGTGCCGGCGACAGCGTCCCATCCGCCGGCGTGGCGGGCTCTTTCGCTGGAACCTCGGAATCGAGACTCTCTGCACCGATGGCTGGCGCCCCGTCGTAAGGGACACTGGACACTGCGGCTGAGTCGGTCGCGGGCTGTGTCGCGGCGGCAACTGACGGTGCCTCCGCGTTAGTGCTCGGTGATGCCATGAGGGTCGTGCTTGCAAACCACGCTCCGAAGCCGAGCAGGCCCACCACCACCACCGTCAGGGCGACACCGAGACCCGCTCGCCTTCGTGACACTGGTACGCCGCGATCCAGCGTTGGACTCGTGCCAGAGCCCGAAGCTGGGGGGGGCGTCGCAGTGATCTCGTTCCGTAGCGATCGCGCCGAACCCCCGATCGGCCCCAGCATGCGCGGCTCGGCAACGGACGAGGGCGGCACGCGGGACTCCGCTGCCTTCGCGGGCGCGGTCGTTCTCGAGGGGCGGGCGACGAGTATCGGCTCGATCTTCTCGGTCGTCTCGACCAGCGAAGCCTCCGCATCGCCGTCGCGCTGCGCCAGCCGCTCGGTGACGACTCGTGGGCCCCGTGCCCCGGCCACCTGCAGCTGCGCCTCGTCGTCGTCAACGTCGTGCAAGGCAGCGGGCACGATGGGCTTGGTCCTCGACGCGGTCACCGGGCTCGGCGCGCCGGCCTCCGCGAACGCCTCCTCCGCCCACGTCCGCACCTCCTTCGAAAGCCCCGGTGATTGCTGGGCCACCACGCCCGCCGCGATCGCCTCGTTCAGCTCGTCGGAGATCTCGAAGTCGTGAAGCGTCTGCCCCGAGCGCAGCACCGCCGCCCCGAAGCACATCTGCATGAAGCCCGCGAGCACCCGCCGCTGCGCGGGAAACTCCGGGCTCTCCAGGTGCTCGATCACATCGGAGATCGTCAGTCGATCGCGCGCCTCCTTGCGCAGCAACCCCTCGGTCAGAAACCGCAGCACGTCGGGAATCCCGGCCCGGGTGAGCGGCGGCACCCAGCCTTCGTTCGCCACCGCTCGCAGGTCGTCAGGCGGGACCTCGCTACGGAACACGCGATTCTCCAGCATCTCCCACAGCGCCGTCCCCAGCCCCCATGCATCGGATTGGGCGGTGGGAAACCCGAGCGCATGCTCGGGCGCCATGTACAGCAGCGTGCCCTTGACGTAGTTGCGCGAGGTCTGGTGACTGCGCGCCTCGGCTACACCGAAGTCGAGCACGAACACGCCGCCCTCTCCGCTGAGCATGATGTTCTTGGGCGCTACGTCGCGGTGGATGATGTCCTGGGGCTGCCCATCGATACGAAACTCGTGGGCATAGTCGAGGGCATAGGCCACCTCGCGCGCCACGTGGGCGGCCACCGTGCTGTCGAGGTGGGTCCCTCGATCGCGAAGCCTCGACATCAACTGGGCCAAGTCCTGCCCGGCGACATAGTCCATCACCAGGTACGGCAGCCCTTCGTGCACGCCGACATCCAGCACCTTGGGGATGTTGGGGTGCTGCAGTTGCATCTGGATGCTGGCCTCGGTCAGCAACGCATCGCGACTGCGGGGGTCGAGCACGCCCGAGGGGCGCAGCAGCTTGATCGCCGCGACGCGTGCATCTCCGGTCGCGAATACCTTGCGGGCTTGCCAGACCTGGCCCATACCGCCGGAGTTGAGCTGCCGGACGAGTTCCCACTCGCCGATGCACACGCCTTGCCTCATGAACAGTTCCTCGCGCCATCACGAGCGCGGAGTCGTAGCGTAGCCTCGTTCATCGGTGAGAGCACCCTCGACCTCGATCGATGCATCCCAACGGTGGGCGGTTTGGTTCCACCGCGTGGGGCCCGGTGCTACCGTCGAAGCGTCCGTGTCCGATTCCATCCAGGCCCTCACCGCGACGCTGTCGCAGCCACGCGACCAGGAGAAACTCGAACGCCGGCCCACGGGATTGACCCTGGAGGTGGTCTCGGGCGACCTCGAAGGCGCTCGGTATTCGCTGCCGAACCGGAGCGTGCTCACCGGCGGCCGAGCGGCCAGTCACGACATCGTCATCGACGATGAGTCGGTCAGTACCACCCACTTCGAGATCAAACTCGGCGCTCACGGCATCGTGCTGCGGGACCTCGGTAGCACCAACGGGACATGGATCGGTCGCAGTCGGCTCTTGGACGGTGCGGTGAGCCTGTTCGATGGGGCGACGTTCTACGCGGGCAACATCAAGCTGCGGCTGACCCAGATCGACGTCGGTAGCGTCGCGCGCTCGACCGCGCCAACCCTCGGCACGATGACGGGCAAGAGCCCGGTGATGGCCGAGCTGTTTGCCCTGATGGCCCGATTGGGCCCCACCCCGATCACAGCCCTCATCACGGGCGAGACCGGCACGGGCAAGGAAGAGGCGGCCCGCACCCTGCACGCGTTGTCGGGTCGTCAGGGCCCGTTCGTGGTGCTCGACTGCGGCTCGCTGCCCACCGGCCTGGCCGAGTCCGCGATCTCCGGCCATGCCAAAGGGGCGTTTACCGGGGCGGCCTCCGACTCGCCCGGTGCGTTCGAAAAGGGGCAGGCGGGGACCCTGGTCA
>JAHZJA010001065.1 GCA_022601155.1 Deltaproteobacteria bacterium
CCGCCGCCGACGATGAGCACGAGGACGACCGACGTCTCCACCAGTGGATCGAGCGGTACGCCGACCTCGGCGGACGACGGCAACAGCAGCTCGGGAGAGCCGGCCGAGGATCCCTGCCTGCAGTTTCCCACCACGCCGATCTTCGACATGTGTCCCGAGGGATGTCAGGGGGTGCCGATTGGGGAGCTGTTCGATGCGGAGACCTGTGAGTGGGATCGTGGGGGCGCGATCTGTGTCTCCGCCAGCGAGCCAGCCAGCTCGCAGGACTACGTGCCGGCGTGGATCGAGATCGACGGACAAGTCTATGGAACCGGGGTGGGGGTGGGGTGCATCGTGGTGCAGAACCAACCCTCGATGCTCTCCGAGTGCACCGGTGGGCCTGGGGATCATCCGATCTGTCACTGCCTCGGCGTCGATCTGAGTGTCATGCTCTCGTGCGACTTCCCGAGCGATTGCCCGGCGGTCGAGGTCTACGAACCAGCGACCTTCCCCGAGTCCGACTGTGCCCTGCAGGCATTGCGTGATCACACGCCGGCCGAGCTGTCGTTCTTCGTGGGGGGCAACCTGGCGGGGGCCCGACTGCGAGTCTTCGTCCACGAAGATGGCACGGTCACCGTCGCGTCGAGGGTGGTGAGTGACACCTCGTGCTTCGATCCCGCGGAGCCTTCCGTGCGATGCGTGATCGAGAGCCCTGCCTATTTCGACCAGTGCATGGCGATCACCGACGAGCAAGACAAGGAGGCCTGCCTCGATCCGGAGAGCTGGCAGCTCAACTGTGTGTCACAGACCGCCGACTGCGAGTGAGCCGAGCGAGGCCGACCATCGAAGCGCGCAGGCGTGGGGTCCGGGTGCGGAGTCAGGGGGCGGCGCCGGGGGTGCCCACCAGCGACGACCAGGTGTGGGCGACCGGGGAGGACGTGGCGTCGTCGGTCTCGGACGGCTTGCGCAGCCACACCTGCAGGGCGCGTGCCTCGGGCTCCACGAGCACGGCATGGACCACCTGCGGCAGCCGTAGCGTGGACCCCAGGGCCCACAGGCTGTCGCGATCGAACTGGTGCTCGGCCTTGGTGACCGTGCGCTCGACCCGTCGGTAGCGCGAGCAGGAGGAGGGCTCGGTCTTGCGTCGCAGGTGGTTGGTGGCGGCGAGCATCTGAGGACCCAAGGCACCCTCGGCATCGGGATCGCGACGCACCACGCCGTCGGCCTCCACCTCGAGTACGCGCGCGGGGGTATCGACATCGGATCGGCGGGGCTCGATGAGGTGGAGGATGTAGCTGCCCGCGTGGGTCTTGCGACGCCACAGCGCCTCCACATCATCGGCGGTGGAGCGACCGTCACCATCGATGTCGCGCTGCTCCAGGGCGTCGCGCAGCAGCAGATTGCTGGGGGAGAACCCCGCCAGTGCGGTCGACAAGCCCGCCGCGCCCTCGCCGTAGCCCATGTTGAACAGGGCGGAGACGCCCGCTTCGTTCATGCACGACAAGCACCCCACGTAGCCCGCGAAGGCGACCGAGACCACGGGCTGGCGCTTCGGATCGTCGGGGCGGTAGACGATGATGACCTGGTTGCCGAGCAGCTGTGGGTCCTCGCTCCAGTCGAGGTTGCGGACCAACGCGGGGGCACCTGCGAGCTGGGGAGCATCGGCGGTGCTGGGGCCCCACGCCGAGACCGACGAGCAGCCGATCGCCAGTAGATCGGTCATCGCGTTGAGCACCAACAGATCGGAGGCCTGGAGGTCACGGTCCAAGCCCGGCACCCGGGCGCCGCCCGCCTGCTTCATGACCGCGATGATGCCCTCTGTCTCCTCGCGCAGTCGCGGCGAGATGTCGGCGATGGTGGTGTACAGCGAGGCTGCGGTGGCCAACGCGGTCGGTGGGATCACATCGAGGGCATAGCCGTCGACGATCTCGAGGATGGAGTCGCGCAGGAGGAACCCGTGGGCGTGGCCCATCTGCGTGGGGGTTCCCCACACCCGAAGGACGCGTTGACCCTGCACCACCGCGAGCTCGCCGTGGATTGTTGCAGGGGAGTCCTGCGTTGTTGCCGGGGCCGGCGGCGGTGACGTGCGCGCCTGGGCGGGCGAGGTCGCGCTCGCGGGTACGACGGCGCTGGGAGCCGGGGCCGCAGGGGGCACCTCGGCCGCAGATTGGCCACAGGCGGTCAGGGCGACCAGCATCCACGCCCAGGCGGTGGGTCCAGTCGCGAGGGCCAGGGCTCGGGGCGGCATGGTTGACCGTAACGCATGACCGGCCGGCAACGATTCGCGCCGCGGCGTACAATCACCGCGCGTGCCGTTCCTCGAGTTCTTCTACAATCTGCGCGCGCATCGGGTGCCCGTCAGCACGCACAACTGGCTGGCGCTGATGCGGGCGCTGCGCGACGGACTCCACGGCGACAGCCTCGATGGCTTCTACCAGGTGGCGCGGTGCCTGCTGGTCTCGACCGAGACCCACTACGACGCGTTCGACCAGGCGTTCGGCGAGAGCTTCAAGGGCGTCGAGCGTGATCTGAAGTCGTTGGTCGACCAGATGGGCGACTGGCTGGATGACCCCAAGCAATTGCTCTACCTCGACCCGAAGCTCCGCGAGGCGCTCGAGACGATGGGCATCGACAAGGTTCGCGAGCTGCTGATGCAGCGCCTCGAGGAGCAGCGCAAGCGCCACGAGGGCGGCAACCGTTGGATCGGGACCGGCGGGACGTCACCCTTCGGACAGGGGGGCATGCACCCGTCGGGCATCCGCATGGGCGGGGCGGGAGGAGGTCGCAGCGCGCTGGCGGTGGCCGACGCCCGTCGCTTTCGGGCGTACCGTCGCGACCTGGTGCTCGATACTCGGCAGATCGCCGCCGCGCTCCGCCGCCTACGCACGATGGCGCGCAAGGGCATCGACGAAGAGCTCGATCTCGACGAGACCGTCGATGCGACGGCCCGCAACTGCGGGGACCTCGAGATCGTGACCCGCCCGCCGCGCAAGAACGACGTGCGCGTGCTGTTGATGATGGATGTCGGCGGCAGCATGGAGCCATTCGCTCGCCTGGTGAGCCGGCTGTTCTCGGCCGCGCACAGCGGAGGTGGGTTTCGTGAGCTTCGGACGCTCTACTTCCACAACTGTGTCTATCGCCGAGTCTACGAGGACGCTGCGTTCACCAAGGCGGTAGGCGTGGACGAGCTGTTGCGCCAGCACGATGGTCACTGGCGGCTCATCTTGGTGGGCGACGCGTACATGCATCCGGGTGAGCTGTTGATGTCGAGCGGCAACTGGTGGGACGGCACGCGGGGCCCCACGGGGCTCACCTGGCTGGCGCGCCTGGCCGATCGCTTTCCGCGGTCGGCGTGGCTCAACCCGGAGCCGCCCCGTATCTGGGACGCACCGACGATCTCGGCCGTCCGTCAGGTCTATCCCATGTTCCCGCTGACGCTCGATGGGTTGGGCGACATGGTCAAGCAGCTGCGCCGCCCGCCCGCGGCGCTCCAGCGCGCCCGGGTGCACGCACTGGCCCAGGGAGCCGACCTCGATGATGTCGACGGCCCTTGGCGCCAGTGAGCCGTGGTGGCCAATGCTGGGGCTTTTCGGTGCCGCAGCAGCTGTGCTACGCACCGAGGCATGACCGCCCGCGCGACGTTGCTGTGTGCCCTGGGGACCCTTGCCCTGCTCGTGCCCGCCTGTAAGAAGGACTCGGACGAGGCCAAGGGCGACGACAAGGGAGCCAAGGCCGACGGCGGCGGCAAAAAGGGAGACGGCGGCGAGACGAAGGAAGCGGGCGACGAGGGAGAGCCCACGCTCCAGGTAGCCGACGGCGACGAGGGAGCCGAGGGCCCCGTGCCGCCCGAGACCAGCGCGGTGTTCTTCCATGTGGAGGGCGCCCTCATTCCGCTGGCGTGTTTCGACAAGGACAAGGGCACGGTCTCCGGCGGCACCGATTGTCTGAAGCTGGTTCCCGAGGGGGCCGACGTCCGAGTCAGCGGCGGCGACCAGGCCTTCAACAAGAAATCGGGTGAGCGCGCCGAGCCGCGCTGCATGGTGGGCTCGGGCAAGAAGGTCGCCCTGGGGGCCGACGGCCTGAGCGGCGGGGCAGAGTTCGCCTTTGGTGCATGGCCCCCCTCGGCCCTGAAGATGGTCAAGGTCGTGTCCGGCGACTCGACCTCGCCAGCCGAGACCGACATCGACGAGGACATCTTGGCCAAGATCAAGAAGAAGGTGCCCGTGAGCGGGACGCTGTCGGCCCACCAGGTGGCCGAGGTCGACGTCGACGGCAACGACAAGAAGGACGTCGTCTACTCGGTGTTCGTGCCCCACCCCAAGATGGCCGAGCGCTACAAGTGGAGCGGCGCGTTCTTGGCCCGCGACGGCAGCCTCGACGACCTCATCTTGCTCGGGAAGTCTAGGTCGAAGAAGGACGTGTTCGAGGTGATGGGCCTGCTCGACATCGACGGCACCGGCAACAGCGAGCTGTGGATGCGCCAGATCTTCGAGGAGGGCTCGGGCGACGCCGTCTTGAAGCTCGAGGGCAACACGGCCAGCCCGCTGGCCAAGTGGTCCTGCGGGATTTGACACCAGGTTCGAGCGGGAGCCCGCGGCCACCGTCGCGTGTGCCACTTGCCCCGCTGATCGTTGCATGGCCCGGCCGTGCGGGTGACCGGCGTCACCGCAGCGTCTGCATGCAGGCTCGGGCATGAAATGTAGGCGTCGCGATGGCGTCTACCCATCGCCGCACGAGGCACCCCCACGGACCACCACCGGTCCTGGCGGTGGCGGCGATGGAGAC
>JAHZJA010001066.1 GCA_022601155.1 Deltaproteobacteria bacterium
CTCCCAGTAGTGCAGCTCGAGCACCGTCTGGTAGTCGAGCGGGATCCTCCGCAGGGCGCTGAGCATCATCAGCTGCTGCTGGTCATCGGCCACCAGCTGACTGGGGGAGTCACCGAGCTCGGCCATCGACACATGGGCGAAGTCCAGCCCGGTGGGCTCACGGTAGCGGCCGCGCAGGTGCTTGCCGAGCACGTTGCGAGCGACGCCGAACAAGAACGCACGGAAGCTACCATCGCCGCGAAACCGGGCCCGACTCTCCAGGCAGCCCAGGAAGGTCTTTTGGATCAAGTCGTCGTGATCGCGATCGATCTTGTTCTGAAAGAACCGCACCACCGACTCGAAGTGCCGGGCGAACAGGGCCTCACCCGCGGTTTGCTCGCCCGTAGCCCACGCCTCCAGGAGCGCACGATCGGTCGGCTCGGTCACCGTCGGTGAGCGTACCAGGTCGCTCGAACGCCGCCGTGGGCCCGGCGACGCGATCGATTAAGGGATCGGCAGCGGGATGGGGGTGCACCCCGCGGGCACTTCGCCGCCCGCAGCCACCGTCGGGTCGTGCACATCGAGCAGCCCCGCCCGCGCGTGGAGGCTGTGCGGGGCCTGCACGCCACGCGCCCCGTCCAGCCGCTCGACCACCTGCAGACCCAGCTGCCCGTCGCACACGACGGGCGCCAGCGCATGGGCGGGTCCAACGGCAGTGAAGTCGCGATCGACCGAGGCCCCCGCGCCTTCCCACAAGTCGACGAACACCAGCCGATCCTCGGTCACGACGCCCAGCTGCACCCCCGAGGGCATCTCGCTCGCGGTCGACGGCTCGACCACCAGCACCACGGGTCCCGCCGCGGTCGACATGCCTTCGTACACACAGACACGGGCATCACACGTGGCCGGGGCTGGGCCGCGTGCCACGACCGGCGCGTCGACGGCCAGGCTGGTCAGCGACAAGCCATCGTCACCGTCATCGCGCAGCTCCCAGGCACACGGCTCGCCGTCGAACCGGGCCCACACGCCGTCGTCGGTCATCGGGTGACAGACGGGCGACGGCGAAGCCGGGGCGACGGCCCGCGGCGATGGTTTGCCCTCTTCTTGGGTCGTGCTCGGCACGGAGCACGCTGCTCCCAAGGCCAACACGACGATGCACCCCAGGCTTCGCACGATTCGCACTACGTTCCGGGGACAGGCTCGTGTTCCCGACGTCTAGTCTCCGGGCCGCGCCGCCCGGATCTTGATCTTCTGGCCCTGGTCGGTGAACGCGCTGTCGGGCGAGAAGCTCTGGGCACTCCACACCAGGTCGTCGTTGCCATCGAGGCCGCGTACCGAAGCCGAGGTGGCCACGCGCACGATCGGCTGACCTCCCGCCTCGCACATCGCGAGCGCCGGCTTCGGAAGAGGACCGAACGGCAGGTCGCGCCCCTCGGGGTCGCCCTCGACGAGGTACGTGACCGTCAGCTGCGACGCAGAGTCGAGCTCTTGGCGAAAGCGCTCCACCGTGCAATCGACTTGGGCCGCTTCGCCGCTGTCGCACAAGCGGTCGAACCAACCCTCGCCCCCGTCCTCCAGGGTGCCGAACACGAGCGAGCCTTCGGGGCCCGTCTGCCGCTGGTCGGGATTGGCCGCGTAGAAATCGGTCAGGCACTCGAGGTAGGTGAGCGTCACTTCGATCCGCACCGTCCCGATGTAGGGGTTGTCGGTCTCGGACTGACCTCGGGTGAGCTGCAGTTGCACCGTGCCGTGCTCGAGGTTCTCCTGCGGTTCGGCTGGGCAGCCTCCCAGCACGATCGCGGTCAGAGTCGATAGGACCGCGGTGGCTTTCGATCGGCAGAGCTTGGCGCGCATCGCCGGCTAGTATCTCCGAGCGCCATCGACGGGTCCAGGCGAACCGCCGGAGCCAATTACATAGGATCGGGTGCGGTGGGTCCGGCCCAGATCGCCCCAGGGTGGGACGAGTCGCGACCGAGGAGGGTCGCCGCGATCCACGCTGCACACCGGCCCGGCAACTCGATTCACGCCGGGCTGCTGATCTCGCATTCCACTATGAACGTTGTTCAGAGGCGTTGTGACGCGGATCACTGCTCGGGGTACGGACACTCGGGACCCTCACCACGTACCGGGATTGCCCTCGGATTCGCGCTCGCCCCGCGCCCGAGGAACGACCCCCGTGGAGCCTGGCCCCATGTTCGACCGCAACGACGCCGCCGCCCCTCTCGCATCCTCTACGTCGATCCGCGTGGAGCACGGGACCGACCCCCTGGCATCCGGCCTTCGGCGCGCTCAACAGCTCGCGACCGGTTGGCGAGACCGCGCGCGCTCGGACCGTGCTGGGGACGAAATGCCCTGGCTGCTGCACGTGCCCGACATCGGTCCCACCTGCGAAGTCCTGCTGGCCGACCGACTGTTTCATGACCTCGGCGCTCATGAGCGCGAGGCGATGGTCTCCTTCGTGCGTGGGTCTCAGGACGACACGGGTGCCTGGTTAAACGTACAGGGTGAAGCCGACCTGTCGCTGACCACCCTGGGATGGTGGACGCTCCGCGACGCTGGCGACGACCCCAACTCCGACGCGATGCTGCGCGCGAGCCGAGTGGTGCATCGCCTCGGCGGCGCACAGCGTGCCAACTTCTCGGTGCGCCTGTGGCTCGCCATGGGTGGCCAGATCCCGTGGTCGTGGCTGCCCGCAATCCCCAGTGAGCTGTTCCTGCTGCCGCCACATGTGTGGCTGTCACCCGCACGCTTCTCGCCGTGGGCTCGCGGAATCCTGACGCCCTACCTTCTGATCGCCCGCGCGCCTGCCCACCTGCAGCTGCCGGATGCTCGCCCCCTGCTGCTGCCGCACAACGACGGCAAGCCGGTCGCTCCGCGCCTGACCCGGCCCGGCTTGGCTGGCGACCTGCTCCAGGCGTTCGACCGCACCGTCAAGCTGTCGCGCAAGCTCCCCCGTGGACCGCTTCCCCGCCTGGCCGACAACCGAGCGTTGGCGTGGATCGACGAGCATCAGCAAGGACACGGCGGTTGGTTCTCGGTGCGACCCACCCTGCTGAGCCTCGTGGCCCTGCGGGTGATGGGCGCCGCGTCTGGCGATCCCCGCCTGCGCTCTGGGCTCGATCATCTGCGTCGCAGCCGGGGTCGCGCTCGCATCCCCCATGGCCGCAACGCGGGCGAGACGGCACTGGTTCAGGGACTGGGCGGCCCCTCGCTGGACGTTCTCGGAGGCCTGATGGGCAGCGGTGCCCACGAGTCCGAGGTCGCGTGGATGCTTCGCCAAGAGCTGACGGTCCGTGGCCCGTGGCAAGCCCGGGCCGACGCTGCGACCGGAGGATGGCCGCACGAGCCGGGCGCCACCCACCACCTCGACGTCGACAGCACCTGCTCCATCCTCTCTGCGCTGTCGGCATTGCCCGAGGACAGCAGCCAGGTCACCGCCTCCTGGGCCACCGCCCGCCGTGCTCTGGACGTGCTGTTCGCGATGCAAGAACCCGACGGCCGATTCTCTCGCTTCGAGCGTGGTGAGTCTGAAGTGATGATGCGGCGACTGCCGTGGACCGATGCCGACCTGCTCGCGTACGGGCGGTCCGATGACGCCGGTCACCTGCGGCTCACCGCCCGTGTGCTCGGAGCCGTGGCCGCAGCCGGATTCGGCGACGATGACGATCGCGTGGCACGGGCCCAACGCTGGATGGAGCAGACGCTCTCGAGCGGGCTCCACGAGCACGTCAGCGCCGGGCCTCTGAGCACCGTCGCCGTGATCGCAAAGGCGCTGGGCAGCAGCTTTGCACCCAACCATCCCCTGCGCGCGGAGGTCGAGCAGCGACTGCGCACCCGACAGCGTGAAGACGGCAGCTTCGGGGCGATGCACGACACCGCCTACGCGCTCCAAGGCCTGGTCGCGCTGGGACACACCGACGTGCAGCCGCGCCGCGCTGCGCACTGGCTCGCCAACGCCGTCAACCGCCGGGCTCCCGGCACCGCCGACGCCGTCTCCCCTCCGGTCACCCGCGGGCTGGGCCTGAGCCCGGCCGGCTTCGATCCGAGCGCTGGCCCCCGCGAGGCCGCGCTCGCTCTGCACGCCTACTCCGCCGCTGGCGGTCAGTGAAGCCTTCATCATGTCCAAGACGCCAGCTGACCTCCGTCATTCCCGCTACGACGTCGTGATCGTGGGCGCCGGCCTGGCCGGATGCGCGACCGCGCGTGCACTGGCCCGGGCCGACCGTTTCCAGCGCCGCCGGATCCTCCTGGTCGACCGCCACAACGACGTGCACCCGCGCTTTTCGGGAGAGCTCATCCATCCTCGTGGTGCCCAGATCCTCGACGACCTGGGTCTGTTCAGCGCGCTGTCGGAGGCGGGCGGCGTCGAGGTCGGTGGTTTTGCCGTCTACGAGAACGCCGACGCGCGCTTCGTGGATCTGAGCTACGCCGATGTCCCCGACGAGCGGCCGCGCGGGCTGTCGATTCACCACAAGGCTCTGGTCCGCACCCTCCGCAAGGACGTTCGCGAGGACCACTCGGAGCTGCTCGAGGGATGGTCGGTCGCCGACCTGTGCCGCGACGGCAACCGGGTCGACGGTGTCGTGCTCGAGGGCCCTGGGCGCGTACGACACGAGATCCGTGCCGATCTCGTCATCGCCGCCGACGGCAAGTCCAGCACGGTGCGCAAGCTCGCTGGGATCTCGGACCAAGGGCGCACGACGATCGGCTTCACCGCGGGCGTGGAGCTGGTCGACGCCAGCCTGCCGCGGTCCAGCTACGCCCACGTCTTCCTCGGCGCCTGGGGGCCCGTGCTCGCGTACCCCATTCTCAACGAGGCCGATGGCACCACGCGAACCCGGGTGACGTTCGATCTTCCGCACTACCTGCCCGCCAAGGGCGAGGCCCTCAAGCAGCACCTGCTGCGGACCTACATTCCATTCGTGCCCGCTCCGCTGTCGGCCCAGCTGGCCGCGGCCGTCAACGCGCATCAGGGCCCGCTGCACATGGCGCCCACCGTCAACCTGCCCGCCCCTTCGGCGGCGATGCCCGGCCTCGTGCTCGTGGGCGATGCGGGTGGCTGCTCGCACCCGATCACCGCCAGCGGCATGACGATGGGACTGCGCGATGCCCAGACGTTGGGTCTGCAGGCCGAGCGCCGCGCCGATGCTCCTGGCGACGAGCGCTGGTTCGATGCCGAGTCCTTGCGCCGCTATCGCTCGGAGCACGATCGCTACGTGCCCACCCGTCAGGCGCTGGCGGACGCGATCTACGAGGCATTCCGCGGGGGCGAGGACGGCTCCCGCGCCATTCGCCGCGCCTTGTTCGAGTACTGGGGGAGCGGAGCCTCGGCGCGATCCCGCTCGATGGCCCTGCTGTCCTGCGCGGAACGGCGCCCCCACGTGTTCCTGACCGAGTACCTCAAGACCGCACGCCACGCGCTCGAGACCAGCCTCGTCCCCCAGCATGCATCCATGTACCCCGTGGGCGATCGCGTGCGGCGAGCGCGAGGGGCGGCGAGACTTGCACGCACCAAGCTCGGATTGGTCGCCCAGGTGATGTGGGCGCAGGTCCGCCCCGGTTGGTTGACTCGCATCGAGACGCGGTAGCCGAGGGCGGCTGGTTGCGACGATTCGCCCAGAAGCAGGCTCCAGGCCGCGCCTGGCGGCGATCGACGCGAGTTTGACACCCTCGGGGGCGCGGCCTACGCTAGCCAAGCGAATGAGCGCACGGATCTTGGTGGTCGACGACGATCCGTGGATTCTACGGATGGTCACCGCCTCGCTCAGGAAGCGGCAGTTCATCGTGGATACCGCCCGCGAAGGACGTCAGGCGCTCGATCGAGTCAAGGCCAACCCGCCCGACGTCATCATCTCCGACGTGATGATGCCGGTGATGGACGGATGGACGTTCGTCAAGCAGCTGCGCCAAGACCCGCGGCTGGCGACCATCCCCGTCATCTTCCTCACCGCTCTGGGTAAGGACCAAGCCAAGCTCCGCTCGCTCGGGTTGTCCGAAGAAGACTACCTGCCCAAGCCCTTCAGGTTCGAAGAGCTCGAGCGCCGGGTCGATGCTGCGCTCGCGAGCCGAGCCGCCGTCCCCGAGCCAACCCCGGCCGGCTCCGCGCCCAACTCGGGCCTGCACCCGGCCGCCAACCCATACCCGGGCACCGCCCATGGCTCCGGGCTTCATCCGATCCCCGGCTACCCGCCGCAGGGCAACCACAACTCGGGGGTCCATCCGATGCCCGGGTACCCGCCGCCCAACCCAAACTCGGGCGCGCATCCCCTGCCCCAAAATCCCTACTATCCGCCGGGCCAATACCCGCCGCCACACAATCAATACCCACCGCAGCCCGGTCAGTACCCGCCGCAGTATCCTCCGCCGCAACCCGGCCAGTACCCCGCGCCCGGATACCCGCCGCAGCCCGGCCAGTACCCCGCCCAGCCCGGCCCCGGGTACCCGCCCAATCCCCCCGCGGCTCCTCCCCCCGCCGCGCCTGCGGCCGCGCCCGATCCCAATGCGGCCCAGCCCGCCGCCCGAGCGCAGCGCAGCACCGCCCTGCACGGCAAGCTCGAGCAGCTGGGTCTGTCCAGCCTGCTCGTGATGATGGAGATGGAGCGCAAGCAAGGGGTGCTCAGCCTCATGCCTCCCAGCGGCGACAGCATCGGTCGCGTGTTCTTGCGAGGAGGCCAGGTGGTGGCGGCTCGACTCGACTCGTCCCCCGACCTGTCCGAGCGCGAGTGCGTCTATCACATGCTCGCCTGGAAGGCCGGCACGTTCAGCTTCAGCGCCACCACGGTGGATGTCGAAGACACGGTGCAGTCCTCCACCACGCATCTGCTGATGGAAGGCGCCCGCCTCATCGACGAGGCTGGTCGCGACGAAGAAGGCCTGTGAGGCGCGAGTTTCGACGGCCCCGCGAGGGCGATCGCCCGACCGAGGGCCACCTCGACGAGCTGCTCCCCGAGCCTCCCACCACGCGCGCGGTGGGTCCGCTCACCGGCTATCGTGATGGCAGCCGGGTGCGACGACGGGTCTATCTCGGGCTCGTGTTCGGCACCGTGGCCGCGGCCTTGGCCGGGCGTTGGTACGTCAAACATCTGCAGGAGCAGCGGCGCATCCCCACCCCCGTGTACCAGCTGGCCGAAGGCGCCCTGGACGAAGATCGGCCCAAGTCGATGGTGTGGACCAG
>JAHZJA010001067.1 GCA_022601155.1 Deltaproteobacteria bacterium
GCAGCCTCGCCAGGCAGCTGCCGCTGACGGCGTTGTGGTCCATGGAAAACCGCCAAAGTCGAGGCTAGCGCAACCTGGGCAAAACTCCTCGTTCGCGTGCGGCGAGCCACATGCCCGCGTGAGGTCGGTCCTGTCCGGTCGCGCAGCGGGGGAACGGCCTGCTAGCATCCGGTCGATCCCGCCTCGTTGGGGCGGATGAAAGGTCGAGCTCATGTCCGGATTGCGCGCCCTCGCCCCGTTGCTCGTTGCCCTGCTCACCTTCGTGGTCGTGCCCACGGAGGCGTGGGCTGGCCCAGCCGCCAGCGGTCAAGTCAGCACCGGTTCCGGTGCCAGCGGTTCTTCCAAGCGAGGCAACTACAACTGGCCCGATCTGGTGGTCGGAGGCAACGCCATCTCGTTCATGGCTCCGTTTCAGATCGGTGCCGTCGGCTACCTGCCCAAGGGGCGGTTCAGCTTTCAGTACGATCGGCAGCTGGGGGTCAAGCTCGCGCGCCACTGGATCCACGGTGGGGTGAGCTTGTTGTTCGACCGTGGTGACTGGGAAAACTTTCGGCTCGACTCGTGCGATCGAGCGGACTTCAGCTGCGAGCCCGGTGGTGTCGTCGGCTGGGATGCCTACGCGGGCTACACCTTCCGGTTCTTCCTGCAGAAGCGACCGTGGCTGGTGCCGTTCCTCAAGGGCTCGGTGGGATTCGCATGGTGGGCCTACCCCAACGTGGGCGGCGGCCGAAGCGAGCGTCAGCAGACGCGGTTTCGAACGTGGACGCTCAACCTGCGCCCCGGCGGCGGCCTGCGGATCTTCTTGCTCGACCAGCTGGGCATCGGCATGGACGTCGCCATCCCGGTCGGCTTCCTCGTGCACACCGAGGCCGAAGCCGCGCAGAGCGAGGACCGAAGCGGGGGCTTCCTGCTCGGCTTCGAGATCATGCCGTTGACCGTCGAGTACCGGTTCTAAGGGCGGCGCCCGCTCGTTCGAACAAACATCGATCTCGGTCGGATGCAACCGTTCGCTGCCGTGCGGTGAACGGTTGCCGACGGGCGACGTACGTCTCGGCTCGCAAGGACGCGGGGCGATGACGTGGGGGCGTCGTCCATGACGAAACCGAGACAACCGATGACGAACGAGATCAAGATGTTCAGCTCCTGGAAAACCAAGCTCGGCGCATTTGCGACCGCGGCCACACTGGCGCTCGGCGTCAGCGCGGCACCTGCTCCGGCGCACGCCACGGGCCCGGAAATCGTGTGGTGGGGTACGTTGATGGTGATCGAGGGGGTCGAGACCCTCGTGTTCATTGGCCTCCCGTCTGGGGTCGCGCCGACCTCGGCGGCGGCGGGTGGCATGACCGTCGGCTTCGAGTTCATCCCGTTGGGGCCCGCCGCGGCCGGAACGGGAGCAGGTGCGGGTGCGGGCGCGGGTGCGGGTGCGGGCGCAGCTGCCGGGGGTGGATCCGTGGCCGTGACCGCTGGTGTGATCATCGGGGTCGCCATCGTCCTGACCCTCGGCATCGACTGGGCCATCAACGGCGAGCCCGTGTGGGAGGAAGTCGACGGCGACATGATCATGGACGACGACTTCTGGGACATCTACATCACGGGGGACACCGACCCCGAGCCCAATCCGAATGCGGTGACCGTGGCGTGCTGGCTCAGCCCCACCGATCGCTGGCAGGCGTGCCGAGAGGTCTACCGCGACTACGCCGTGGACGAGAGCTTCTGGGGCGACACATCCTGCGGCGATATCTGGGGCGACAGCAGCATCGGCGCCAACGACCCGGGGCGGCAACAGTGTCGCGAGCTCGTGCAGCTGTGCCTGCAGAACACTGCGGGCGTCTGCGCTCCGCCTGCGCCGGCCAACTTCTGACCCGCACCACGTCCCGGGTTTGGTAAGACGGGCGGGCGACTCCATGCCCGCCCGTGCTCGCCTCTGCTCGTCCACCTGCTCCCCGTCGCGGGGGGCCTTCGCATGCGTGTCTGCGAGGGTGCGCGGCCACGGGCGGTGAGGCGTGGGCGGGGTTGCAATTGGCTTGGTGCTGCTCGGGCAGCTGCTCGGGAGCACCGGGTCCGTGCTCGCGACGGAGCGTGACGTTGCCCCTGCGCCCGATCCACCGCCCGCGGAGACGGCCCAGGTATCCGCGGCACCACCGTCGACATCGCCAGCCGCCGATGCGGTGGCGCTGCGCTGGACGGCTCCCGAGGGCTGTCCCGACGAAGCGGCCGTGCGCGGGGCCTTGGCCAGCTATCTGGGGACGCAGACGACCGTCGAGGCCGCTGCGTCCGTGCAGGCCACGGCGACCGTGAGCCCGCACGACGGGGGCGGGTTTCGGCTCGCGCTGCGGACCGAGACCACCTCGGGAGTCACCACGCGGGAGACGGTCGCCGATGACTGCTTCGTCTTCGTGGAGGCGACTGCGCTGGTCGTGGCAATCGCCGTCGATCCTTCTTCGGTTGTGGGTCGATCCGAGAGCACCCCGGACTCGCCGGAGCCGGAGCCGGAGTCTCCGCCGCCGCCCGAGGCGAGCGCGCCGCCGCAGCCCGAGCCCGCGCAGCCCACCCCAGGACGCGACAGCGAACGGGCGCCCATGCAAGGCGAGCAGCCGCTGCCTGCACTCGCAGCTGCACCCGTGACCGCACCGGTGGTGGCGCTGCGCGTCGGCGGAGGTGTCGATGTTGGTGCGCTGCCCGGCGCGGCTGGAGGGCTGAGGCTTGCCGCGGCCTGGTTGGGTCCCCGGTGGCGGGCGGAGCTCCGCGGGGAGTATTGGTTTCCGCGCACGGCCGTGGCCGAGCCGGGCCTGGGCGCTCGGGTCAGCCTGTGGAGCCTGGGCGCGCGGGGGTGCTACGTGCCACGGGTGGCCGCCGTGCCGCTCGAGTTTCCCGTGTGCGGTGGGGCCGGGGCCGGGGCGATGCGCGGTGACCCCGTGGGCGATCGCGTGGTCGCACCCCAGACATCGCGGCGACCGTGGTTCGAGGTGGACGCCAGCGCGGGGCTGGCCTGGGTTCCGCGCCGATACCTCGCGCTCGTCGTGCAGGCGGAGCTGGTGGTCCCGGTCCTGCGGGCGGGCTTTCGGGTGGGCGACGTCGAGGTGCATCGAGCCGGGGTGATCGGCGGTCGGGGGCTGGCGGGCATCGAGGTCCGCTTTCCTTGATGAGGTGCCGCGTGCACCGATCGCAGCCCCAACGAGGTGCACGTGGGAGCAGCGCGTCGCGGGTGCATCGTCCTGTGGAGCACCCACTCGTCGGGGTGGGGCCCGTGTGCGCGTTCGTCGCTGATTCGGGGCTGGTTTTTCTCGGTGGGATCGGCTTTTCTGCGACGGATTGCCCGGAGTCCGGCCATGGTCCCCGCGTGACGGCCTGGTCTGCCGATGCTTCGGGGCTCCTTTCGATGCCCGTGGTCGATCCCGATCCCGAGTTTGCCGCGCTGTACAACCGTCACCACGGCTTCGTGTGGCGGATCTTGAGGCGCCTGGGGGTCGATGCGGCCTCGCTCGACGACGCCACCCAGGACGTATTCGTGGTGGTCCATCGTCGCCGCGACGATCTGGCCGCCGATGCTTCGGTTCGCAGCTGGCTGTTCGGCATTGCACGACGGGTGGCCGCCGACATCCATCGCGGGCAGCGTCGGGCGCGACGCAAGCTCGAAGCGCTGCCCGCTCCCGCTCCATCGGCGCCGCTCGATGACCAGGTCGCGCGGACCGAGGCGGCCACGATGGTGCGCACCTTCCTCGAGCGTCTCGACCCCGGACACCGCATGGTCTTCGTGCTCTCGGACGTCGAGGGGCTGACCGCGCCCGAGGTCGCGACTGCACTCGATCTCAAGGTCAACACCGTGTACTCGCGACTGCGCAACGTTCGGCAGAAATTCGAACGCGCAGTAGCCCGGCACCAAGCACGATCGAAGGTGGCGCATGGCTGAGCGACTCCCCCCCGAGTTGAGCCCCACCGCACGCGCCCTGCTGGATGCGTTTCGTGACGATGAGAGCCCCGCCGTGTCCGTACGGCAGCGCGGCCTCGCGACGGTCCACGACCGGGTCGAAGACGCATCATCGTCCGCTTCGAACGCGGCCAACGGGCGCTTCTACGTGAAGGTGGTGGCGGTCACGGTGATGCTGGCGGCGGCCTTGTTGTTGGCGGTCAAGGTCGTCGGCGCCGGCGTCACCGCCCTCGCCGATCGTGCGCGGACACCCGCGATGGAGGCCCCCTATCAAGGTGGAGCGACAGCAGAGGGGGGACTGGCCGTCGCGCGCGAGCCGGAGCCTGCGGTGCGTCCGCCCAAGGTCCGGGCCACGACTCCACCTGCACCCGCGCCGATGGAGGCCGAGGTCGTCGACCCGCCCACGGAGCCCGCGGTGGCGGAAGTAGAGCCCACGGTGCAGACCCCGGCCGTCGGGGCTCGTCGCCCCCACTCGTCGTCCGAACGGACGGCCTCGGTTCACGATCTCCAGGCCGAGGTCGCGCTGATCAAGAAGGCGACGGCGGCCAAGAACGAGGGTCGTGTCCAGGCCGGTCTCGCCGCGCTGCGCGAGCACGGGCGTCGATTCGCGCAAGGGACACTGGCCGATGAACGGCAGGTGCTGCTGGTCGAGTTGCTGTGCGCCGCCGGTCGCCCCGATGAAGCGCGTACCCGGGCACTACGCTTCCTGCGCATGCACCCCCGCTCTGCCCTGGCCGGGCGGATGCGGGCGGCGTGCCCCGAACGGTGACGTTCAGCACCAATTGCTCCAAGACTGTCAGTCGGCCCGCGATGGGGCAGTGCTCCACGGCGCGGCGGCGAGTTCGGTAGGGTCGCCTTCACGTTTGACGCATGCCAATGCCCCTCGCCCCATTGGTCCGCTCCCCGGGGATGGGGCCTGCTTACGTTCGCTTCGTCCAATGACGCTCGTGCTGAAACCCCGTGGCCTGCCGGATGAAAACCGGATGCACGCCCGTCGATCGCGTGGAACAATTTCTTTGGAGCGAAGGCTCTACTTTGGGCACGGGAAGGGACTCCTCATCGGCACGGCGTTGGGCACGATGCTCGCGACGCGACGAGAGGCGGCGCATGGCGTCGTGGATCCCTCACCCGCGCCACGAGCATCAACCATGAGCGACCCCGTACGCCTTTCCGATCCTCCTTCCTTGGTCGAGCTTCCCGTGGAACTGGGGCCCATCACTGGGCCTCGCACGGGCTGGCTGGTGGGATTCGATGTCCACGATCGCCCGCAGATCGACTATCCGGGCAACCCGGTGGGTCCGCTGCGCGCGCGGACGACGGTGGTCATCGACCCGTCCGAGCGCGCGCAACTGAGTGCGTCGCGACCGGCGGTGGTCCTGCTGTTCGAGGACGGTGACCCCGGCCGCCCGATCGTGGTGGGGCTGCTGCACGATCGAGCTGTCCAACCGGAGGCGCCAGCGACCACGGCGCCGCCGCCCGCAGCACAGATGCGATGTGTGGAGATCGAAGCCGACCAGGAGCTCGTTCTTCGCTGTGGCAAGGCCTCCATCACCTTGCGTCGCGATGGCCGCGTGCACGTACGTGGCACCTACGTCGAGACCCGGTCCAAGGGCGTCAACCGGATCAAGGGCGGTTCCGTCCAGATCAACTGAGCCCGTCGCCCATGACGTCGAACGCCCAGCCCGCACTGCATCCCGGATTTGCCGATCTGCGTGGCGAGGTGTTTCTCGATCGATTCGCCGTCTCGACGATCGAGCAGGCCGGTCCCTATCAGGCGGTCTTTGGGGCGTTCGACCGGCAGACCGACGCGCACGTCCTGCTGCGGATCTTGCTGCCGCCGCATGCCTACCAAGACGAGATCTGGGAGCGATTTGGTCGGCGGATCCGAGCCGCCCGTCGTGTTCGGCATCCCAACGTTCGTCGCCCTCACGACAGCGGCGAGAGCCACGATGGCACCTTGTTCGTCGTGTGCCGACGCCCGGGGGGCTTGCCGATGCCGCAGTGGCTCGCCGGTCAGCCCGACGGTCGAGTACCGTGGTCCCATGCGCGGCTGTTGTTGCTGCAGTTGGCTTCGGCGCTTCAGTTCGCCCACGCCCGCGGGGTGGTGCACGGCACGCTGCGACCCGAAGACTGTTGGGTCGATGCAGGGGTGAGCCCCGCCCATGTGCATGTGCTCGGCCTGGGCGCGTGCCTCGGCCCGGCGCCGCACGAGCGCGAGGCCGCCGAGCTGGTCACCACCGTCATGCACCACGACGTGGAGTTTGCCGCGCCCGAGGCAGCGGGCGGCGGTCTGGGGGATCGACGGTCCGACGTCTATCGGCTCGGCCTGGTCGCCTACTATCTATTGGCAGGCCAGGCGCCCTACCGTGGTGACAATCCGTTCCAGGTGGCGGCCCAGCATGCGACCGCGTCGATTCCGGTCGTGAGTGAGACCATCCCCGGGGTCCCGACTGCCGTCGACACGCTGCTCGCCCGGCTGCTCGCCAAGAACCCCCAGGATCGACTGGCGTCGATGGACGAGGTGATGGCAGCGCTGGGTGATCCCGCGGTCTTGACCGCCTGGGCCGATGCTCGCCCCGTGCCCAGCCGCGCGCCGAGCTCGGATGACGAGCTCGAAGAGGCACCCACGACCCCGATGATGCAGCCCGGCCGCTTCGTCTCGCCGCCGCAGGGCGCCTACGAGGAGACGCAGCTGCTGGCGATCGACGAGACTGGCGGAGCGCAGCGCCCCGGTGCCGCGCCGGGCCCACAACTCCCAGCCGGGGCATGGAGTCCGCCACACCGCACGGCCGCGCCAGCTCGACCGTCCGCGCCAGGCTTTCCTCGGGCCGCCGCCGTTGCCCGGCGATGGGAGGCCCCGGCGGCGCACCAACCCGTTGCCAACTCGCCGTTGCCGCAGCCCCGCGCGGCCATGCAACCCGCCGCGGGTCCCGGGTTCGGTCGCCCCACGGGAAGGCCTGCCGCGGCAGCACCCGGATGGCATCAGGCGGCGCCTGGTCCCTCGTCCGTCGCTCACCAGGCGGTCAGCCCGGCCTACGTACCGCCCGCCACGGCCTATTCATCGGCCGGCGTGGCCCATGGAGTGGCCAGTGTTGGGCAACCGTCGGCCGGCCCGGCCCCTGGTGTGGCCGGTGCGGCGCATCACCACCACGCGGCATATGGAGCGGTCCGGCATCACCAGGTGCCCCATCATCCTGCCCACGGCGGGGCGAGCTCGCCTGGGTCTCAGCCGGCTGGCTACCCATCCCGGGGCGCTGGCCATCCCTGGGCCGCAGCCGCCCATGCCCCGGGCTACCCGATGGGTGGCGGCGGGCCATCCCAAGCCCAAGCCCCAGCCCAAGCCCCAGCCCCGGTTGCAGCAGCCTATTCGGTGGGTGGTTCAGTCCAGCCTCGGGCGGGGGCCTACTCGGGCGGGGGCCCAGCCCAAGCGGCGTATTCGGCGGGCAGTCCAGTCCAGCCGCACGCGGCGGCGTACTCGGGAGCGAGCCCAGCCCAAGCGGCAGCGTACTCGGGAGCGAGTCCAGCCCAGGCGGCAGCGTGCTCGGGAGCGAGTCCAGCCCAGGCGGCAGCATACTCGGCAGCCGGTCCAGCTCAGGCGGCAGCGTATTCGGCGAGCAGTCCAGCCCAGGCGGCGGCGTACTCGGGAGCGAGTCCAGCCCAAGCGGCGGCGTACTCGGGCGCCAGTCCAGCCCAAGCGGCGGCGTACTCGGGAGCGAGTCCAGCCCAAGCGGCAGCGTACTCGGGCGCGAGTCCAGCCCAGGCGGCGTACTCGGGGAGCGGGTCGGCCTACTCCCCGGTACCAGGGGCCTATCACGCTGCGGCGGTCCACCCTTGGGAGCAGCCCTCCGCGCAGGGGCCGTTCGGCGCGGTTCCACACCGTCCCCTCGCCGCATACCGACCTCCGCGACCGTATGCGGCACAGCCGTGGCCCGTGTTGCCGCCGCCCTCGGCGTTTCTCAATCGCAGTGCGCCTGGGCTGCACATGCAGGGTCATGGGTCGGCCGCGGCGATCTCCGGTCCGTCGTTTCGCGTCGCGACGTGGCTGCTCGCGTGGTCGCTACTGGTGGCCTCGTCGGTGCTCGCCGTCGGGGTCTGGCTACACATCTGAGGCGCCTGCCCACATGAGCGCCCGTGTGCGGCTGGGGGCCCACGCAGGTACCGTGGCGCAGTGGCGTCGCGGTTCGCAATTGAAGTGACGGATTGGGGAACAGCTGGCCATGGCGAGCGCGTGAACTCCCCTCGCGTTCGTCCGTGGTTGTTGGCGGCTCTGATTCCGTTCTTGGCGTGCTCGACTCCGCTGGGCCAGCTCGGCGAGGTCGCCGAGGAGACCGACGGAGACGGTGGGAACGGCACGGTGCCTCCCGTGTCCGAGCGAACGACGATCATCAACATGGGCGATCGCGCGATCGACATTCTGTTCGTGGTCGACAACTCCGGCTCGATGGGATTTCGGCAGCGTCAGCTGACCGAGTCGCTCAACCGTGGGATTCCCGCTGTGCAAGACGCCCGCGGCGCCGACCTCCGCATCGGGTTTACGACGACCGACAATGGCAACCCATGGTGTCAGGGGACCGGGCCCGAGGCGGGCAGCCTGGTGAGCTCGTCGTGTCGGAGCCGCCTGTCGGAGTTCGTCTTCGATGGGATCACGACAGTCGACGACACTCAGGTGTCCTGTCTCGATCTGTGCGAACGCGAGACGATCGAGCTGGCCTCCACTGCGACCCACCTCGACTCGCAGTCGCGCCGGCGTCCGTGGATCGAGATCAGCCCAGCGGGGACGAACCTCGTGGATGCGACGTTGGAGGAGGCGATCGAGTGCATGTCGCCCATGGGCATCAGCGGCTGTGGATTCGAGTCTCCGCTGGAGTCGATGCGCAAGGCGATCCTTCGTTCCGACAGCCCCTCGGACGAGATGTACGGCTTCTTGCGACCTTGGGCGCACCTGTTGGTGGTGTTCGTGACCGACGAGCTCGACTGCTCCTCGGACGATGCGTGGGAAGAGATCTTCTGGCCCGAGGGCAACCGAGTGTTCTGGGGCGACAGCAGCGACCCCTCCCCGACCAGCGCCGTGTGCTGGAACGCCGGGGTGCAGTGCGAAAACACCGAAGGGGATCTGGGCGCGTGCAATCCTCAGAACTACGACGTCGATGGCAACGTCACGGATGCCGCGGGGGCGGTGATGCGCTCGTTGACCCACTTCATCGAGGGCCTGCAGGCGGTCGAGGCCGGCAAGGCAGCCTACCGCCCCGAGGACTCCGTCTCGATCGCGCTGGTCGCAGGAGTTCCGCCCGGCTACGGCGAGGGTCAGACCGAGATCCGCTACACCCGGTTCGGGGACGACCCCGACTTCGTCTACAACTTCGGGGTCGATGCCTCGTGCACCACGAAAGACGTGGGAGGGGCGGTGCCCCCCGTTCGTCTGCGCACGATCGCCGAGTTGTTCGCTCCACGTCAGGGGCGGAATATCTCGACGATCTGCGGGAACGACTACTTCGACAGCGACGTGCTGCTGGACGCACTGGAGGACGAGCGCACGGGCTGCCTCCCCGGTTGCCTCGAAGCCGACGCCACGCCCGATGTGTGCGACGTCGTCTTGTCTCGGGCGGTCTCGGGACAGCGCGTCGAGTCACTGTTGCCAGCATGCCAAGACGGTGTCGCTCCCGATGGGGCGGATGCCTGCTTCGTGCTGCATGCCGACCCCGACTCGGCCGCGATGTGTGGCGATGGATCCAACGCGTTGCTCGAGGTGGTGCTGGCGGCCGGAGCGACGGTGCAGGGCCAGTGGACCGTGGACGTCGCGTGCGATCTGGCCGACGCCAGCGCCTGCTGAGACCGGCCGTCGCGAGACGGCCCAGGTCAGGCACGGGTGGATGAGTGCGGGTCTCCCTCGAGACCCGCTGTAGGTCCTGGTCATGTTCGGGTTGCAGTGCGACGCGGCGGGCGTCACCAACTGCGAGCTGCCCCGCGCCACGACGCCGTGCCGGACCCCAGCCTCAGCGACCGAAATCGACCGACACGTTCACCAGCTGCGCCGGGCCTGCACCCTCGCCGGGGACGATGGTGAACTCGACCGAGAAGACGGTGCCGTCGTCGGCCTCGAATTCGATCGAGATCGGCGAATCCAAGTCCAGGTTGTCGAGGAAGTAAAACGGTGGGCTGTTGTCGAACGTCCCGCCTTCCATCGACAGCACGGTGAGGTTGCTCCCCGAGCCGCCGAAGCTACCGCCGCCGAAATCGTCGAGCACGAGCTGGTCCTGCGGCGGGAATCCGCTGACCGTGGCACAGGACTCGCTACGAAAGTCGAAGTCGACTCCGGCCTGGGGCACGACGTTGCCCGAGAACTCGGCCGACGAGGGATCGCAGGTGACGGCGCCACCTCCGTCCGACCCCGAACTCCCGGTCGTGTCGGTCTCGCCGTCCGTGGCCCCCGTGGTGTCGGCTTCTCCGGCCGACGCCGTGCTCTCGTCGTCCGTCTCGCTGCCGGCGCCCTCGGTGTCGGTGTCGAGACCGTCGGTCAGCCCGCCGCCGGTCTCGACGCTCGGGGGTGTATCCGTCTCGGTCACGAGCGGGATTTGTTCGAGAACGTCGAGGAGGGCTGGCTCGGTCGACGCCGCGCAGCCGGGTCGATCGCGCCTGCGCTGCGGAATGATCGGCTCCGGCGGGTTGTCGCGCGTCTTGGCTTGGAGCTTCTCCAGCTGCTTCTTCTGGTCTTCGGTGACGATCTTCCGCGCGACCTTGGAGAGGTTCTCCTGGACCCGCAAGGTAACGGTCTGCGTGGTCCCGTCCGCCGCGGTCACATCGAGGTCGTAGACCTGCTGCGGACGTCCGCGGCCATCGTCCGAGCCGGCCTGAGCGTAGGCGAACTGGCGTCGCACGTGGGAGGCTCGGGTTTCACCGAGGTTCTCCTCGATCACCGCGTTGGCAGCCTCGACGGCCGGGCTGTTGGGGACCTGGTCGGTGGGGGAGGTGAACTGCTGCCCGGGCAGCGGCTTGACGTCACGAAAGTTGTTGCCCGTCGCAGTGGTATTGGGCTTGGGTTGCAGCGTGACGTTGCCGTTGGCGTCGGTCACCTCCTGGAGGTTGGTGCCCGCGTGCTTGATCTCGTGCGCGATGAGGTCGGTCAGGAACACCCGCTTCATCAGCGCGATGATCTTCGGGTCTGCGGCCACGACTCGTCCGTCGACCCGTGTCTCCACCACTGCATCGAGACAGGCGATGAACGCCTTGATCATGCGTAGGTTGATGCGGATGAGGCCCTGCTCCTCGGGTGTGTTCTTGTTCGCCGTGCTCGCGAACGGGTCCTCGGCCAGGTCGTTGGTGAGGCGGATCTCGAGCTTCTTGGTGCTGTTGGTGGTGGCGTCTTGGATGAGGGCCGCGGCAGCGGGAGAGGGGGCGAAGCGGTCGGCAGCCGCAGTGCCATCGGGTGAGCCGTTGACCATCTCGTTCAAGAGGTCGACGATCTCTTGAACCTCGGCGTTGGAGATCGGGTTGACTTGGTTGCCGTCTGCATCGATCGCGGTGCTGCTGGTGATCACGATGGCCCGGTCACCGAAAGGCACCTCGCGTCGGGTCTCCACCTCGTTGGGGGCCGCAACCACTGGACGTGTCGTGAGGTCGGCCCACGACGAGGAAGGACGAATCGACAGGGGCACGAGCACCGCGGCGCCGAGGAGCGTCCGAAGCAAGCTGGTCTTGATGTTGTGCATGGTGATGTTCCGTCACTCGAAGTGGTTGGCCAGGGCATCGATGGCGGTCTCGACCTGCGGCGCGGCCGGGATGCGCTGCAGCTCGTCGTCGGTTGCGACGAAGGCGAACCACACGAAGGACGTGGGGAACTCGTCGCTGACCGCGGAGATCGTCAGCCGGGTCGAGTCCTCGGTCTCGGGGTCGGGCTCGAACGTTGCGGTACCCGTGGCGCTGAACAGCTCACCGTCTTCGCAGCGCGCGGAGATGCGGGCGGCCGGCTCGAGGCCTTCGAACAAGGGCTCGGAGGCCTCTGCGTCGTCGCTCGGGGCCGGAGCGAGCAGGATGCCGTAGACGATCGGTACGTCGCCGCTCTGACACGGCGGTGGCCCGTCGAGCTCGAGCTCGATGAGCGCACGGGACACGCCGTCGGGGCTGGAGGCGGAGTCGACCTCGACGAACGCGGACAGTAGTCGTGGTGCAGTGGCGTCGCTGGTCTGTTCGCCGCACGACGGCACTGCGGCGACCACTGTGGCGAGGCCGACGGCGAGCATCATCCGGCGGCAGGGTCGCAATGGGAATCGGGGGGGCACGGGACTCTCTCCGGGAGCACCCGTCCACGCGACAGCGGAGCTGCGGTCGCGAGCGAGTCGTCCCACTGATCGGGATAGCGATGCGCAGAAACTGTGGCGACTTAATCCGGATTAAACCGAAGTGATCGTGCAATCGATTTCAGTGGGCTGCGGCTGAAATCGATTGCAGCACTCGGGGTCGCTGGCGGTCAGGACTGGCACTTGCTGTGCGGCTCGTACGGCCGCGGCCGCGCCCGCTCCTCCACGAGGTTGGAACCGGTACGTTCCGCTCCTCGATCTGGTTGGTGCGGGCGAGGTCGTCCGCGAGCAACCGCAGCGCGATGGTTGTCACCCGTTGGGTTTGGTCGGCCGCGCTCCGACTGCGGGCGGGTGAGGTGGAGTCGTGCTGCCGCCCGAGCCCGTGTATCCGGGGCTGCCTCCTGCGAAGGAGCTCGACGAACGCGCCGGACCGGCGGTGTTGGTACGGCCGACATCCGTTCATGGACGTGTTGCCTCCGCCGCTGACCCGGAGCAACCGCGACGCCGAGGAAGACACGGTCGGCCCCCACCGCGCCCTGGAGCGGGTGCCGGGCCAGACCGCACAGCGACGTGGGGGCCGGCATCTCGACCGACACGCCCGGCCGCTGGGCATCGTCGCGGTGGACGAGCGCGTCCGCGAGCAACCTCAGCCAGGTGCGTGTGCTGCGTTCGTTGCGTCGACATTCCCGCGAAGCGAGCAGTGGCGCGATCGGCTGTATCGGCACGGCCGGCGTCGGTCCGCAGACCCCTCGCGGACTCGACGGCGAGCCCTCACACGACAGCCTCGCGTGGCAGCAGCGGCCGGCCGCAAGGTGCACCCGGTACCCGGGAAGCGGACGCCGGTTTCGATTCGGGCGAAGAAAATTCCGCCGTGCTTTCGGATGCTCCGGATGGTCGCCAACGGCGTTGGCAGCCACGAATTTTTCGACACGATGCGGCAAGAAATCGTGACGGATGTCGCCGACGTTGGCCATCGCGGACAACGAAGCCTTGCGCGTGGTCGAGCCTCCACTTCTTTTCGGCTCGCGTGGGGAAACCTCGAAATGACTCGAGGGTGAAGTTCAGCGAGGGGACCACGACGAGCTCCGAGTCGCTCGGGTCGCACCTCACCATTGGCGCTTAGAGTCTTCAGTTTCGTCCTCGAGCAATTCGTCGGCTCGTTGCATCGCTGTTCGCCGGGCTGGGGCGATGGCGCGCGACGGTGTGATGTCGACCCAACAAGGAGAAGTGAACGCGATGCGGAACCCCTGGATTGGCCGATTCGGTCTCGTAGCTGCACTGGTGCCGGGCCTGGCGGCGTGCAATAGCCACCCGCTCAAGCAGGTCGAGCTCAAGAGTGAGCAAGAAAAGGACGGCAACGTGTCGGTCGCCATCAATCGCGATGTCGACATCTTGTTCGTGATCGACAACTCGCGCTCGATGGCGCTCGAGCAAGGCACGCTGGCGCGCAACTTCGGGCCGTTGCTGGAACGTCTGGAGCTGCCGGACGTCAAAGCGAACTACCGTATCGCCGTCACCACCACCGACAACGGTGGCACGTACTGCATTGGAAAGGACGCAGGCGACTTCAAGGCGCAGAGCTGCCTGTCCCGCGCCGTGGATTTCCAGACGACGACCGGTGAGGACTACTTCGACGTCGCGTGCGCCGACGTGTGCAACCATGAGCAGATCGAGATCTTGCCTTCGAAGATCTTCCAGAACGCCGAAGAGAAGCCCCGTCCGTGGATCGAGAACATTGCTGGCGTGACCAACATCGGCGGTGACGTCAGTCCCGTCGAGGCGTTCCAGTGCCTGGGTCCGCAGGGCGTGACCGGGTGCGGATTCGAGTCGCCTCTCGAGTCGATGCGCCTGGGGCTGCTGCAAGCCAATGAAGATGTCTCGTCGGAATATGGGTTCATGCGGCCAGGGGCGATCCTCGCGGTCGTGTTCGTCACCGACGAGGCCGACTGCTCCGCCCGCTACGGTGAGGTTCCCGATCCTTGGTTGCTCGACGGCAGCCGCGCCCTGTGGTCCGAGGAGAACCGAAACAACGGGGACCTGACGTCGGAGGTGTGCTGGTACGCCGGCGTAGAGTGTGAGCAGAGCCCCGACGGCAGTCAGGAGTGCTGGGCGGTCGACAAGAAGGCCGACGGCAGCGAGACCGACTCGGAGGATGACGCGGTGCTCTACCCGTTGGCGCGCTACACGGCGTTCATGGACGAGATTCAGGAGCGGAAGCGGAAGATCAACCCAGACCAGGACGTGTTGGTCGCGGTGCTCACGGGTGTCCCCACCGATTACGACGGCGGTCGGATCCACTACGGAGCGGGCCCCGACCCGCAGTTCGTGCTCGATCATGGCATCGGAGCGGGCTGTGACTCGGTCAATGGCAAGGCGGCGCCGCCCGTGCGCTTGGCCGAGTTCGCCAGCCAGTACAAGGGCGACGAGTCCGACGTGAACTTGTTCTCGGTGTGCGACGGCGACTACACCAAGGCGATGGAGACCATCGCCGAGGCGATCGGCAAGCAGGTTCGTCCCCCGTGCGTGGAGACCTGCGTGGCCGACGAGGACCCCAGCACCCCGGGTCTCCAGCACGCGTGCCAGGTCGAGGAGGAGTACATCACGCCCTCGGGGGCCACGGAGATCGTGCAGATCCCTCGCTGCATCACCACCGACGACGGGTTCGAGTTCCCGGAAGGCGCCGACGTCTGCTATCGGTCGCTCACCGATTTCGAGGAACGCACCGAGTCCTCCGTTGACGACATGAGCGCGACCTGCAGTGACGAGGGATGGAACCTCGAGCTGTCGTTCGAGCGACGCGACAATGCGCCGCCTCCGGCTGGTGCACGCGTGCAGGCTCGCTGCAGCGTCTCGCGCTTCACCAGCTCCGACTGCCCCAGCCTGACGGCTTGAGCGGAGTTCCTTTCCTTGCCCCTGCCTTAGTTCGCTGTTGCCCTTCCGCGTCGCTCGAGGACGGGCGGAGATGGGCGGGGCGTTGGGTGACCGGACCCGGCGTCCCGCCCCGCTCCACTGTTGGAGCACGAGTGTGGGTTGCTGCATTCCCACCCGTCGCGGAGTACGACGAGCCTGCGCGAATCGATGCCCTGCGGGGAACGGCCCCGACGCAGCGCGAGGCCTGGACGCCACCCGTCGGCGTGGGCCCGATGGTCGGGCGTGAGCAAGCCCGAAGCGACGGCCGCAGTGAAGCCCGAACCGACAGCCGGCGGCGCGACGAGGCCCGAGCCGCTCGGGCCTGGTGGGCGGACGCTACTGGCCGCCGGGGAAGAACCGACGCAGGGTGCCGTGGCCCTCGATGAGCACCTGCTTGACGGTACGCCCGACGGGCGACCAGGGCAGCGTGCTCTCGAGTACGCGACGCTCACCGATGGGGTCACGCACGAAGAACGGCGGGTGCTGCAGCGGTGACTCGAGCGCCTGCGTGGGGAGGTTGCCGTAGCGCGCCGCGACGGCGGCCTCGGTGCTCTCGCCCTCGTGGACCTTGCCGCCGAGATTGGTGATGAGGTTGACCCGCGGCACGGTGGCCACGCGCCCGTGGACCCACATGCTCAAGCACCAACGAATCCACCAGCTGTCGACTTCGTGGGCCTGGTTGAGCATCCGCTCCCACTGGCCGCCCGCGACGTGACCGAGCCGCTCGCGTAGCCATCCCGAACGTCGGAAGGCGGGCCACAGCTTGAGCTTGGCGTCGTAGGCCTTCCAGGCGCGCCGCCAGGTGGCCCATCCCCAGGGCAGTCCGACCATCGAGAAGTGGTAGGCGTACGAGCGCGCCTCGGTGCTCGCACGCGAGGCCTGGGTGTTGCTCCCCGTGATCGAGGCGATGCGCTCGTCGTCGCGGTAGTGGTGCAGGAGCGACTCGCAGTAGGAGAAGAAGCTGGGATCGGGGATGCAGTCGTCCTCGAGGATCACAGCCTGCTCGACCCGCTCGAACACGGCATCCAGAGCGCTCTCGACACGGCGGCGCATGCCCATGTTGGTGTCGGAGTAGAGCTTGACCGTCTCGATGTCGGCGGGGAGATCCTCGAACAGGGCGCGGGTGGCCCGACACGCTTCGGCCTCGCCGGGTCGATCCGTGCGCGCACCGTCGGCGACCACGAACAAGGTGCGGGGTCGCTGCGCGAGCACGAGGTCGAGCGCCTTGCGGGTCGCGTCCGGGCGATTGAACACCAGAAGCACGATGGGGGTCTCGTAGCGGTCGTCCATTGCCGATCTCGCCCGGAGGCGGAGCGACCAGCATAATGGATGAGACCCGGCCGAGGTACCGGCGCCGTCAAATCGCAGCAACAGGCGAGTACAGGCCGGTTCGGCCGCTTGGCGAGCCCGGGCGGGATTTGGCCGCCCGCGGGGCGGGGCAGCATGACAGGGTAGGAGAGGGTCGCCGATGCGGCTCGGGAGCGCCGCGGGCTGGCGGGGGAAGCGAGCTGCGGGGGCGGCTCGCGAGGCACCCCCGCGGACTGTGGAGGCGTGTCAGCGCGGCGTCCGGCGAGCGGGGCGGTCGATGGAGCCGCGCGTCTTCCAAGGGAAGGCGGCGGATGCTTCGGTCGAGGGGAGCGCGTCTTCCGAGGGAAGGCGGCGGATGCTTGGGCCGAGCGAGTGCGTCTGCCAAGGGAAGGCGGCGGATGCTTCGGTCGAGGGGAGTGCGTCTGCCAAGGGAAGGCGGCGGGTGCTTCGACCGAGGGGAGTGCGGTGCCTCCAACCGAAGGCGGCGGATGCTTCGGTCGAGGGGAGCGCGTCTGCCAAGGGAAGGCGGCGGGTGCTTCGACCGATGGGAGTGCGGTGCCTCCAACCGAAGGCGGCGGGCGTTTCGGCGCGGGGCCAGTGCGGCGGGCCGGGCGGCGGCGCGGTGTGGCCCCGAGGCGGCGTGGGCCGTGTTCGGGGCCGGGCGAGTCGAAGATCGCCCGACGTGGTCTAGACAACCGATCGCCGGAGAGGTTCCAGGCAAAGCCGACCTTTTTTCGGCGAATGCCGTGACGCATCGATCCTCGACGACACGTGCCATTTGACAGTGGCGAAGGTTCGTCGTGGGGAACGCCGCGGAACTTTCGATGGGGAGTCGATGTCATGACCCGTAACCGCAGCAAAGAAGACCGGCCA
>JAHZJA010001068.1 GCA_022601155.1 Deltaproteobacteria bacterium
CCTTCGCCAAGCTGCCCTCCAAGACCCTCACCTCGTTGCTGAAGCCCGAAAACCGCCAAGAACTCCGCCGCGTATTGCTGTTCCACGTCGTCTCCGGGCGCGTCGACGCGTCCAAGGCCCGCAAGCTCGACAGCGCCAAGACCCTCGCTGGCCCGCGCCTCGCGCTGTCGCCCCGCGGCGACAGCGGCCTGAAGGTCGGACGAGCCAAGGTCGTCAGCGCCGACATCGGGGCGAACAACGGGATCATCCACGTCATCGATCGAGTCTTGCTTCCGCCCGATCTCGACCTGGTCGAGACGGCCTCCAAGGCGGGCAAGTTCCGCACGCTGCTCGCCGCGGCCGAGGCCGCAGGGCTCGTCGAGGAGCTCACAGGGCAGGGCCCCCTCACGCTGCTCGCCCCCACCGACAGCGCCTTCGACAAGCTCCCCAAGGGCACCGTCAGCACGCTGCTCGAGCCCGAGAACCGACAGACGCTGCGGCTGGTCCTCTCCAACCACATCTTGCACGGCCGCGTGTACGCCAACGAGGCCATCAAGGCAGGCACCGCCAAGTCGGCCGCGCATCGCAAGCTCCGCTTTGGCATCGATGACGGCCGCCTCACCGTCGATGGCGCTCGCGTCATTCGCACCGACATCGACGCGACCAATGGTGTCGTCCATGTCATCGATCGCGTCCTGGTTCCCGAGTAGCACCACGTAGGCTGGGTTTGGTGGCGCGTCGATGCGGCTGAGGTATCTACGACGATGGTGGCAATACGGGCGTCCAAGACGGCCGCACCGCACGCGCGTGGGGTGGGACCGCACTCCGTGAGCCTGGAGCCCATCCTCCCCGAGGTGGCCGCCGGCAGTCCCGGTGCCGTCTCGGCGTGCATCGGTCGCTACGGCAATCTGCTGTGGACCGTGGCGCGTCGCATGTTACCCACGGCCGCCGAGGCCGAGGACGCCGTGCAGGAGATCTTCGTGGAGCTGTGGCGCTGCGCCCCCGGGTTCTCGCCGCACCGCGGCAGCGAGTCCGTATTCGTGATGACGCTCGCCCGCCGTCGATTGATCGATCGCCTGCGCCGCGCGGGTCGGCGCCCCCGCGAAGTTCGTCTGGAGGAAGCGCCCGTACGATCGTCCGAAGCGGCGCTCGAGCGCGGCCTCGATGCAGCGCGCACCGCCGTCCTGCTGGAGTCGTTGCCAGCCGAGCGTCGCCGTGTGCTACGCCTTTGCGTGGTCGAGGGATGGTCCCACGCCGAGGCAGCACGCATCACCGGATTGCCGCTGGGCACGGTCAAGTCGCACGTCCAGCGCGGCCTCGCGCAAGTCCGCCGCGCCCTGACCAACCGTGAGGGGGTGGCCTCGTGACCGATCGCGCGCAACGTGAGCTGCAGGTCGAGCAACGGCTGGTGGAGCGGGCCACCGAGGGCCTCGATGAAGCGGGTGCCGAGGAGCTGGCCACGGCCTTCGCCCGAGATCCTTCGCTCGACCACGACGAGTTCGATCGCGCAGCCGCTGCGCTCGCGCTGGCGATGCTGGGCGACGACGAGCCCATGCCCGACGCGCTGCGGGAGCAGCTCCACCAGCAGGTGCCACCCAAGGTCGAGGTGGCCGCGGCCGTCGCCCCGCAACCACCGGCCAGTCGCGCCGCGTGGCTCGGGTGGGCGATTGCCGTCGCCGCGGTCTTGGTGCTCATCGTCGTCGAGCTCCGTCGCCCGCCCGCCGTCGTAGCGCCCGCCCGCCCGGTCATCGTTCGGACCGAGCCGGCTCCGACCCCACCCCCCACCAAACGAGCCGCCCCCAGCCCCGCCGATGCCCGACAGCGGCTGCTCCGCCGTGATCCCGAGGCGTTGGTCGTCGCTTGGGCCGACGGCACCACCCCGCAGATCTCTGGCATCTCGGGCGATGTCGTGTGGAGCAACCAGGAGCAGGCCGGCTTCATGCGCCTGCGCAACCTGCCGCCCAATGATCCCCGCAAGGACGTCTACCAGCTGTGGATCTTCGATGCCGAGCGGGACGAGCGGTTCCCCGTCGACGGCGGCGTGTTCTCCATCGAGCCCGGCACTCGCGAGGCGGTCGTGCCCATCGCCGCCCGGCTGGCGGTCTCGCGGGCGACCCTGTTCGCAGTGACGGTCGAGGCTCCCGGCGGCGTGGTCGTCTCCGACCGCTCCCGGATCGCCGCCCTGGCCAAGGTCGACGGCTGACCGTCGGGTCGCTCGCGGACGCCCTCGGCCCGACGCCGTGCACCCATGCGTTCGAACGCCAACGAGAGTGCGACCACGCGCGTCAGACCGCCATACCTCGTGGCCGGTCGTCGCCCTCGCGAACGCGGGTTATGCTCGGCCACCGCATTGAACACGCCCATGAACGCTGCCGAGATCGAAGGGCGTCTGCACGAATACAGCCTCGACGAATTGGTCGAGCTGGTCACGCAGGCCAACGCCGAATACTGGGATCAGCACACCCCATCGCTGCCCGATCCCCTCTACGACCGCTTGGTCGAGCGCCTGCGCAAGCTCGACCCCAACGCTCCGATCTTGTCGTCGATGGGCCCCGCGACGCCCGACGGACCCGTGGTCGATGCCGACGAGGTGGTCAGGCTCCCGCCCAACGAGCGCTTCGGCACTGGCGTGCGACACACACGCCCGATGCTCTCGCTCGACAAGGCCTACGCCGCCGAAGAGGTCGCCAGCTGGGCCGCCAAGTTCGAGGGCGATCTGCTGGTCATGCCCAAGCTCGACGGCATTGCCTGCAGCATTCGCTACGACGCCAGTGGTGCGTTGGTGCTCGCCGCCACCCGGGGCTCGGGCACCGAGGGTGAGGACATCACCGCCAACGTCCTCGTGATCGAGTCGGTCCCTTCGCAGCTTCCCGCGGGCGCGGGCCCGCTCGAGGTGCGGGGCGAGATCTTCATGTCGCTGTCGGTGTTCGAACGATTCAAGGCCGACTTCTCCAATCCGCGCAACCTGGCCGCCGGAGCCGTCCGCAACAAGAATCACGACAAGGCGCGGCGGTTTGGGCTGAGCTTTGGCGCCTACGATCTGCTCGAACAGGGCCTGCCCACCGAGCGCGCCAAGATGGCGCGACTCCAGGAGCTGGGCCTGCCCGCGGTGGGGCATCACTTCGTCGAGCGCGAGGGCATCGCCGAGATCTTCGAGCGATTTTCCACCGAGCGACCGCAGCTCGACTACGAGATCGACGGCGTCGTGTACCGAGCCGACCGCGTGGACGAGCAGGAGCGCCTGGGCGCGACCGGCCACCATCCACGCTTCGCCATCGCCTTCAAGTTCCAGGGCGACTCCGGCGAGACGACGCTGCTCGACGTGGACTGGGGCGTGTCGCGAACCGGCACGATCACTCCGATGGCGATGCTTCAGCCCATCGAGCTGTCGGGAGCGATGATCTCGCGCGCCGGGCTACACAACCTCACCCGGTTTCGCGCGCTGGGCCTGACCCGTGGCGCGCGCGTGGAGGTCACCCGCCGCGGTGGCGTCATCCCGCACGTCGAGCGGGTGGTCGAGCCGGGGCCCGGCGCCGAGTCGTTCGTCATTCCCACCGTGTGCCCCGCCTGTGGAGGTTCGGTCATCGTCCGCCAAAAACGCGACGGCGAGTTCCTGCAGTGCGAAAAGCCCGAGCTGTGCATCGTGGCTCGCCTGCGGGAGCTCGAGCACTTCGCCAAGGTGGTCGACATGCAGGGTTTCGGCCCCAAGGTCGTGACTGCCATCGTCGACGCGGGTCTGGTCAAGCACTCGGCCGACTACTACCGGCTCCAGCTCGACGATCTGGTCAAGCTCGAGCGACTGGCGACCAAGAGCGCCCAGAACCTCCTCGACCAGGTCGCCAGCCACCGCGAGATCCCCTTGCCCGTGTTCCTCGAGTCGCTGGGCATCGACCACCTCGGGCCACAAAACGCCCAGCTCATCGCCAGCGCGTTCTTGGGTCTCGCTACCATTCGCGTGCTCGACCGCGACTCGCTGATGCAGGTCAAGGGCATCAAGGAAGCGATCGCCGACGCCATCGTCGACGGCCTGGCTTCGCGCGCGGCCATCATCGACGATCTGCTGACCCAGGTGACCGTGCCCAACGAGGTCGCGCCGCCCCCCGCTCCGGAAGCTCCTCCCGGACCCCTCGATGGGCACAGCTATGTCTTCACGGGCACCCTCGAGGCCTTCGACCGCAAGACAGCGCAGGCTCGGGTCAAGGCCCTGGGCGGCGAGGCCCCGTCGGGCGTGAGCAAGGGCCTCACCGTGCTCGTCGTCGGGGCGGGCAAGGCCAACAAATCCAGCAAGCAAAAGAAGGCCGAGAGCTTCAACGAGGCGGGCGCCTCGATCGAGATCATCACCGAGGCACAGTTCGTCACGAGGATGGAAGGCGCCGAGGCAGGAGGACCCCATGAGTGACGACGAACGAACTCCAGGCGAGTCGGCCAAGCTCGATCGCGTGGTCGAGGCCCGCATGCGACTCAAGGCACGGTTCGAGGCCAAGATGGCGGCCACCCCGAGCGTCGCCGACGATCGTCCGATGGGCGAGGGAGACCCCAATCGCCACGGCATGCCCAAGCTTCCGCCCGGGCAATACCTCACCCACAAGTGGCCCGTGCTCGACCTCGGCAACAAACCACAGGTGGCCCCGCAGCAGTGGTCGCTGACGATCGACGGCGCCGTCGAGCATCCGCTCACGCTCGACTGGGCGCAGCTCAACGCCCTCCCCCAGGTACGCGAAGCCAGCGACTTTCACTGCGTCACCACCTGGTCGCGCATGGACATGACCTGGACCGGCGTGCGGCTGGCGGAGGTCCTCGCCCGCGTCCAGCCCACCGAGGCCGCTCGTTTCATCCTGTGCCACGGGTACGACGGCTACACCACCAACATCCCCCTCGAGGAGGCGCTCAAGAGCGACGTGCTGCTCGGGCACACCGTCGACGGCCAACCCCTGCCCCGCGAGCACGGCGGTCCGGTGCGGCTCATCACCCCGCAGCTCTATGCGTGGAAGGGCACCAAGTGGATCAAGCGCATGGAGCTGCTGGCCG
>JAHZJA010001069.1 GCA_022601155.1 Deltaproteobacteria bacterium
CTCCATTCGCTGGGACGAGCTGGCCGCCGACCCCGAGCAGCGGCTCGACGGGTCGGGAACCGGCCGCGTTCGCGTCACCCCATGTGTGCTCGGCCTCAGCGGTGCCGACAGTCCGCTGCCGCTGTACCACGTGGAGGACTTGGTGCTCGGCGACGAGCCCAGTCGGGTCCAGGCTGCGTTCCTCGACGTGTTTCACAATCGCCTGACGGCGCTGCTGTATCGAGCGCGGGTCAAGCTGTCACCGCCGCGCGAGTATCTGTGCGACGCTCGCGATCCCCTGAGCAGTCGGGTGCTGCGGGCGGTGGGCGTCGATGTCGATCCTGGCGAACAGCACCGGGAGCGGCCGCCGTCACCGGGCCCGGCGCGGGCGGAGCTGTTGGGATTGGCGGCGTTGCTGGCGACCGGAGGGGGGACCGCACGAAGCATCGAGAACGCGCTGCGGTGTCTGTTGGCGGGCCAGTTGCGGGGGGTGGCGCTGTCGCTGGAGCAGCTGCGTGGAGGGTGGATCGGCTTCGATCCTCAGCAGCGGACGTCCCTGGGGCGCCGCAACTGCGCATTGGCCGATAGCTGGATCCTCGGGACCCGGGTGCGGCATCCCGCGCATCGGGCCCGGGTGGTGGTGGGGCCGATGTCGCCCGGCCATGCGCGGGAGTTTTCCCCCGGGCAGCCCGCGTTCGACAAGATCCGCGGTGTGGTTCATGCGCTGTGCAACGACCCGATCGCCGTCGATCTGGAGCTGCTCATCGATCAGGATTCCTATCCACCGTTCGTGTTGCGGGCCGTCGGGGGGCGGGTGCTCGGCCAAGATGTGTTCCTGTCGAGCCGTCGTCGCGAAGGGCGGCTGCTGCGGAAGTTGTTCACGCTCGAACCACCAGCCGCCGATTGGAAGCCCAAGTCCAACACCAACACCAACACCAAGCCAGGCGCAACGTAGGTGACCGAAAGTACGTGCTGCGGTGGTGGAGGGGTCCGGTGTTAGACTGTTGCCATGACACTAGGCTTGTCGATGGATGTGGACGGAGTAGTGAAGCCCAGCGAAGAGTCCCGCGCCCTCGTGTCGATGTGGGAGCGGATCGCGATGGCCATCGTCGCGGGGAGTGCTCTGGCTGGTGGATGTGGTCCGAGCGTCGGCGAACCCGACAGCGAGACCGGGGCAGACAGCGCTGCGTCGAGCGATGGCGGAGGGACGACCGGGGTGGGGGCGAGCAACGGCGGCCCGGTGGACTCGTCGGGAAACGACGCGTCCGCTGATGGGCCCATCCCCGATGTACCCACCATTCCACCCGAGCCGGGACTGCGCGAGTGCTTCGACTTTCCCCCCAACGAGCCAGCCTGCGAGACCGAGTTGGGAGACAAGCAGCAGGTCGGACTGCGGTGCATACCGACCGATGCGCAGGGGTCTTGCGACGGGGTCACGGCCGATGAGGCGCTGAGCGACGCGCAAAATTGCCTGGCGTGTGCGGGCCTCGCCGATGCCGTGCCCTGCGGCCCCGTCGCCTCTGGCTTCGATACTTGCTGTTTTTGGGTCGTCTTCACGCCGGGCCAGTCGTGCCCGGGACGGCCGTTTACCGTCGATGGTGAGTCTCGGCTGCCGGCCGTGGCTCCGCGCGATGACTGGGCCGAGAGGATCGAGCCCGAGCTGTGCGGCCTCGACCCGGCCACGCGGGAGGTCCTCGCTCGGGGCTGGGCCGAAGATGGCTGCTTCGAGCACGCCTCGGTCGCCTCGTTCTGCCGTTTCGTCATGGAGTTGCTGGCCATGGGCGCCCCGGCGTCGCTGGTGGCCGACGCGCAGCGAGCGGTGGCGGAGGAGATCGACCACGCAAGGGCGCTGTTCGGCCTGGCCTCGGCCTTCGGTGGGGCCCGCATCGGCCCGGCACAGCTCGACATCCGTGGTGCGCTGGCCTCGTCCCACGATCCCGTGGCCGTGGCCGTGGCGCTCACACGTGAAGGGTGTATCGCCGAGACCATCTCGGCGCTGCAGCTTCAGGTGGCGGCCGCCCGCACACGAGACCCGGTGGTGCGCACACGCCTGGTCGCGATCGCCGAGCAAGAGCTCCAGCATGCGCAGCTGGCCTGGAGCGCGTTGGCATGGTTGATGGAGCACGGTGATGACGCGCTGCGCGAGGGCGTGGCTCGGACCTTTGCCCACGCCGCGCAATTCGTGCCGCGCGCGTCTGATGCCTCCGATGCGCTGCCGGTCGAGGTGTTGCGGGAGCACGGGCGCCTGGACGCGGCGGAGCGGATGGCGCTGGCCGAGCGCGCGCTCGATCGGCTGGTCGCTCCCGCGGCGGCGCAGCTGCTCGAGCGATGGACGGTCACGGCCTCGATGACGTTCGAGCACGCTCCGGCGTGACCCGACGGGACGGGCTGTCCCTACGTCGACGGTGATCGGTACGGTTCGTTCGGCTTGGGGGCGGGCCGGTGGCCCCCTACCCAGTGGTCTGGTACGTCATGAGCCGATGACGGGCATCGAGCGAGCACCCCACGACTCGTCGATGCCCGTCTCCGACCGGATCTCGGCGATCTACAAGGCCGAGTCGCGCAAGGTGCTGGCGACGCTCGTCCGACTGCTCGGCGATTTCGACCTGGCCGAGGAGGCGCTACACGATGCCTTCGGTGTGGCTTCGGAGCGGTGGCCTCGCGAGGGCATCCCGAGCAATCCGCGGGCGTGGTTGGTGTCGACCGGGAGGTTCAAGGGGATCGACGCGCAGCGACGTCGGGGCCGTGGAGACGCGCTGGTGCGCGACCTGGCCGAGACGGTGGCGCAGCCCGAGCCCGACGCGATCCCCGAGCCCTGGGACTCGGTGCACGACGACCAATTGCGGCTGGTGTTCACGTGTTGCCACCCCGTCCTGGCCGTCGACGCCAGGGTGGCCCTGTCGCTGCGGGAGATCTGTGGCCTTCGCACCGATGAGATCGCGCGCTGCTTCCTGGTGCCGACCGAGACCATGAAGAAGCGGATCAGCCGCGCCAAAGCGGTGCTGCGCGAGCAGCAGATCCCGTACGTGATTCCGTCGAAGGATGAGCTGGGGGGTCGCCTGGCCGCGGTGCTGCACGTCATCTACCTGGTCTTCAACGAGGGCTATGCGGCTACCTCTGGCGACGCGCACATCCGTCACGAGCTGACCCACGAGGCCCTGTTCCTCGGTCGTCACTTGGTCGAGCTGATCCCACGGCCCGAGGCGATGGGGCTGCTCGCGCTGATGCTGCTGCACGAGTCTCGCACCGTCGTCAGGGTCGACGCCGAGGGCAACATCATCCCGCTCGAAGCGCAGGATCGTTCGCGGTGGGATCGGTCCCTCATCACCGAGGCGCGCCTCCTGCTCCAGCGGGCGATCATGTCCGGGCGGGTGGGGCCCTACACGCTCCAGGCCGCGATCGCCTCCGTGCATGCGGTCGCGTCGTCGGTCGAGGACACCCACTGGGGGCTGATCGTCGACTACTACGACATGCTGCTGCAGGTGCAGCCGGGCCCGGTCGTCGAGCTGCAGCGCAGCGTCGCCGTGGCCATGCGCGACGGTCCGGCGGCGGGTCTCGAGCTGGTCGAGGCGCTGCTGGCCAGTGGTCGGCTCGCCTCTGTGCATTCGGTGCACGCCATTCGCGCGGACCTCGCCCGACGTCTCGGACGCCTGGATCTGGCCTCCTCGGCCTATGAGACCGCGATCGAGCTGAGCCGTCAGGGTCCCGAGCGGCGGTATCTGGAGCAGCAGCTCGAGAAACTATCGAAATAGTATGCAGCCCCTGTCCCCGTCGGCGGTTGCCGTTCGACTGGTGGGTACGGACATCATCACGGGGCCCGCGGGCACCCGAAACGGAGACGACCACCATGCAGTTCTTTGTGTACTTCACCATGACCGAGGGCCAGCGCATGAGCCCACCCAATCCAGAGGGCATGGCTGCGCTCGGCAAGCTGATGCAAGAGTCGATGCGCTCGGGCCTGATCGTCGCCACCGGTCAGCTCGGGCAGTCGACGACGCACGTGCGCCTCGAGCAGGGCGCGGTGTCGGTCACCGACGGTCCGTTCATCGAAGGCAAGGAGCTGATCCCGGGCTTTACCGTCATCGAGGTCGACTCGAAGCAGGACGGGATCGAGTGGGTGACCAAGCTTCGCCGATGCATGGGGGAGGGCACGCTGCGCATGGCGCCCATCCACGTGGGCAAGTTCGACGACTAGCCGAGGTGCTCTCGACGCGTCGCGCGGCGGGATGGTCGCGCGGCGAGGCCCCGTGTCGTGGCTGACATGAGGACGGGAGTTTCGCGCTCGTTCGGCCCCGCAGGAGGTCCCAAACCGCGACGGGTAGCCCGCGTGCTCGTCAGTCGCCCGGGATGGAGGTGCTACCCCGTGTCATGGCGACGGGACTCCGCGCCCCATGATGGGCGCAGCGTGGAGGCGAGCGCGATACCTGGTGCGCTCCAACTATGGGCGAGACGACGGCTGGTACGTCGAGCTCGAAGGCGAACGGATCGGCATGCTCACCGGGTGTGCACGGGCCGAGATGTTCTGGGACTCCTATGCGGTGACCGGGATTGGCCCTCGTGCCACTCTCATCGAGCAGGACGCCACATGGGAGGGCGACCTGGGGTTCCGATCGCGGGCCACGCTGGACGGGGTCGGCGGGGCGTTCGTGGGCGGCGAACCGCCGCTCGTTCGGGAGGGCCGAGTGCTCACCCGGGGGCTGTACCTGCGGCCCGAGTCGAGGGTCGAGTTGGTCTTGGTCCGCGCTGTGGCGCGATTCGAGCGGCGCCGTGGCTGACCGACCACGCTCGACGACTCGAAGGCGACGGCGGGGCTCGACCCGCCGTGCACCGTCACGAGCTCGGCGGAGGCCACTGCATGCGGCGATGGGCGGCTACGGCAGTGGGCGGGCGACCGGAACGGGTGGGCTGTAGCCTGTGAAGTCGGCTGCGTCGCGCGGCACCAGTCGGTGGGCATCGAAGGATTGGGTGACGACCCCGGCGATCGAGCTCAAGGAGGCGCCGACCCCCAGCTGAGGAAACACCCGAGGCACTGACGTCGGGTCGAACAGCTGGCTGGAGACGTTGGCGGTCACACCTTGCTCGACGCCACCGATGACCATCCCCCATGGGTGCTGGGTCACGACCACCAACGGTTGTTGTACGCGCACCAGGACGCCCTCCCAGGCCTCGCCGGCCGCGGTCGCCAGGGGGGCGACGACGGGCTCGATGTGCAGACCCGAGGAGCCCGTGGCGTCGACCGAGCCCCGCGTCGCATTGATCTGCGTGTTGTCGAAGAACTCCTGGTAGGACCCGGCGACGTCGACCTCGTCGCCGACCGTCACCGTGTGGGGATACGCGTCGCCGACGAACACGAAGCATCCGCTGTACTCGCCACCGCGGGGCTCCTGCACCCACAACCCGTTGTGGGCCAGGGCTGTGACCACCACACCCTCGACGTGCACGGGATCACCCAGGGCGTACACCCCCAGCTGGATCTCGTAGATCGTAGCGGGACGGCTGTCGTCGGTGTCCGAGGTCTCGGGGTCGTGGGTGTCGCGACCGTCGGTGGTGCCGAGCCCGCCGTCGGGCGTCGTGTCGTCGTCGTGCCCGCCGTCGGTGCTCTGGTCATCAGTGGAGGGCCCCGAAGAATCGGCTGGCCGGTCGTTGCTGGAGGTCTCGGCATCCGAGGACGTCTCCGACTGTCCGCCGCTGTCCAACGGTGCGTCGGGGGGCGGATCGAAGATGCACCCAAGCGTGCAGGCGAACAGTGTTGCGAGGGAACAGCGGTGGGTTCGTGTCATGGGGGTCTTCGCGGTCCAACGTTGGAGGGACGAACGGGACACCACGGGGCGGGAGCGTGGCGATGATTCACCCCCTTGAGTGGGAGTCACGGGCCCCGATAATTCATGTCGGCGGAAAAATAATGGGGCCCGGCTGAACAGCCGAAGGCCGGGCAGCTTGATCGACCGAGGGGAGCGCTGGTCAGGACGGCTGCGCCCGGCCGCGAGGCACACGCGAGAGCGGATCGAGAGGTCCAACGATGCGCACCCGCGTGGGGCGGCCCGACCGGCAGGGCCCGGGAGCACGCCGTGGCCGGGCGGTTCGAGGATGGTCGGCGGTTGCGGACAGCGGTCTCGATCGTGCGCGTCGTGGCGGCGCTCCCCGGCTGGCTCGTCCCGCTCCAGGCCGCTCGACCGCAGCGCAGCGGGGCGGTTGGCGTGCCAGGGCGACGGGCAGGAGCGGTGCACCGTCGATCTGACGACCTCGTCGCCGGGTGGCGTGTGCTCCCGTTTGACGGCTTCGACGAAAGCGTGGCGCAATGGGCACGTGAGTGGGGACGGACCTGCCCCGGGCAAGCGCATCTTCGATGCCATCGGTGCGCAGTTGGTCCTGCGGGGGCTGGGCGGCCCGCCACCTCGGGTGGGTGATGCGTACGTCATCGAGGAGATCCTCGGGGCGGGGGGATTTGGACTGATCTGCCGCGCGACCCAGGTCGCAATGCGGCGGTCGGTGGCGCTCAAGCTGCACCCGCTGGGCGGCGTCGCGGATGCCGGGGTCCGGGAGGCTCTGCGCGAGGCTCGGTCGCTGGCGCGACTGGAGCACCCGGGAATCGTCGGCGTGTATGCGGTGGGGGAGTCGGAGCTCATCGCGACCGAGCGACTGCCGTGCGCCTACGTCGAGATGCAGCTGGTCGAGGGCCAGACCTTGCGGTCGTGGAGGGAGGCGGTGGTCCCCGAGGCGCAGTCGTTGGTGCGGGTGCTGGTGGAGGCGGGACGCGCGGTGGCCCATGCCCACGAGCAGGGGGTGCTGCACCGGGACCTCAAGCCGGACAACGTCATGATCGACGCCTCTGGTCACGCCAAGGTGATCGACTTTGGTCTGGCGCTGGCGACCGACGAGGTCACCACCGACCGGGCCCTGGCCGCCTGGGGCGACGGGGCGGACGCGCTGGGAACCCGGGCCACGGGGACCGGCTTGGTGCGAGGCACTCCCGGCTACATGGCCCCCGAGGCCTCCGCGGGTCGACCGCTGGCCGCGAGCGATCAGTTCGCACTGGCGGTGATGCTGCGGGAGGCGCTGACGGGGCGTCACCCGATGCTGCCTGCGACCGTGGCCCCGGTCGCGGCGGCTGCCGGCGGGGACGGGGTTCGTCGCCGGCTCGAGCCGGTCTTGGCTCGTGCGATGGCGGTGGTGGTCGCCGAGCGCTTCGACGACGTCACGGCGTTGTGCGATGCGATCGAGGCGGCGCTGCGTCCTCGCCGTGGCCCTTGGATTGCGGCGGCCAGCATCGCCACGCTCGGGCTGGCAGCGGGCGTGACGTGGTGGGGGACCGAGGCTCCATCGGTCGTCGCGGCCCCGAGCGAGGCGCCCGCGCAGACTTCGACGCCGACCGAGTCGGGGCCGACGGTCGCGGACCCCGCGACCGACGAGCCCCCACCGGAGGCCACGTCGGATGGCTCGACGGGCGACCCCCCACTGCCCACGGTCCAGGCGTCGGCGGATCCGGGGGTCGTGGCCCTGCCGTCGGTCCACGGGCGCCCCGAAGCCGGGCGTGTCTCTTGCGACGACCTCACCGCGTGGAGCGGCACGTGGCAGGTCGGGGCGAGGGTGATGTGGACCGAGTTCGCCTATCAGCTCGACACGAAGATCGACTA
>JAHZJA010001070.1 GCA_022601155.1 Deltaproteobacteria bacterium
CTTGCGCTCCCGCGCTTCTTCTCGCTCTTGGCGCTTGCGCTCCCGCTCTTGCTCGCGGCGCAGTCGCTCTTGCTCGCGACGCTCGGCGGCGGCTTGGCGCTCGCGCTCGGCCGCCTGCCGTTTTTCTTCGAGCACGCGCTGGCGCTCGGTCTCTTCCTCGGCGAGCTTGCGCTCGCGCTCGGCGGCGATCTCCTCGGGCGAGGGGCCCATCTCGAGGCCGAGCAGCTGCTTGACCTCCTCCTCGTCCACCTTGTCGCCCTGAAGCTGGGCCTCGTCGGTGCCGCGGCCGTGCACCAGCACGCGGAGGAGGTTGTTCCGGAACTTGACCTCGACTTTTTGCTCGCCGACGATCTCGGAGACGTAGCCAACCCCAAAGGTGGGGTGCACCACGATCTGAGACTCCTTGACCCGGGTGCGCGGCGAATACCGAACGGCCGTCTTGTGGTCGAACAGATTCATCGCGTCCAGCCAGTCGGGCTTCTTGAGCCCTCGTCGCTTGGCGGCGGCTACGGTCTCGGGGTTGTCATCGTCACCCCCGCGCGGCGGCTTGTACGCATGCGTGTCGCCGCAAACCGCGCACTGTACGCGTCGAATCTCCTCGCCATAGCTCTCGAGGATGATGTGCTGCGTGTCGGCTCGGCACTTGGGGCAGTAGCCCTCGACCTCGCCGCCGTTGCTGGAACTCTGGTTGCCCCCGAAGTGGCTTTCGAAGATCTGATCCATCTGCCTAAATCTCCGGCTTAGGTCGCACTAACACGCGGGCACCCTACCAACAAGAGCCCTGGTGGCCGAAAAGCCAGCTGTACGCGGGACTGGGGTCCCACGGGTGCATTGGATCGGTGTGCAGTGGGGTCGTTCAAGTGTCTGAAAAGAATGGCGAAATTCCGTGCTTTGGAGAACCTCGACGCACGGCGTTGCTGGAGTGCAGCGACCACGAATGCGGGAAGGATGTCCGTCGTGGCGAGATCGCAGGGCTGCGTTTGGGTGGGTTGCAACGCCAGCGGGACGTTCGTTCGCACGTGCGACGGTCGTCGTCGTCCGCCGTTGCACGGACGGTCAGCGATCGTTGACGGGCCGCGACACGATTTTGTCCGCGAACGAACCATGGCCGGACCGCATTTGTTGGAGAGCACCTCCAACACCCGACGTTGCTTCGGTCTTGTCAAGTGCGGAGATCCCGGGGTCCGATGGGGCGACCGAGACATGGCGACGGATCCGGGACCTGACTCGCCACGGTCACTCTATTTTCACGGATCCGCGGTTCGCCGATCGGCGAGGGTACGCGCGCCTCTACGACGCCCCGCGGCCGCGCCGCGTCGGGATCGGCGCGGCTCGTTCGAAGCGGTCAGGCTTCGGGTGGCGTGGGCTCGGCCGGCGGCACCGTGTCGTCTTGGGCCGGGGTCGGGGCGCTCGGCTCGAGTGCGTCCACCGAATCCGGATCGAGACCGAGCTCGTCGGTGAGCTTGCGAACCTCGGCGACCGCCTCTTTCGATTGCTCCGCCAAGCTGCTGAGCTCGCGACAGACCACCCGGAAAGCGCGACCGTGGTCGCCAGCCTGCGCCGCGATGATGTTGCCGTTGAGCGCCAGCAACTGCAGGCGTCGCGCCACGTCGTCGATGAAGTGCATCACCGATTCCATGCGCTCGGCCTGGAGCTCGACCTCGCTGCCGCTGGCCCCACTGGTGCCCTCGCGAAGGCTCGTCAGCAGCATCTCTCGAAACGCGGACTCGTCTTGGAATGCCTCGACCATGCCCACCGGGCCATGCTCGTCGGGACGATCGGTCGCGTACAGCGGGCGGCTGGCGACCAGGAATCGGCGCCCGGCGATGTCGATGGTGCCGCGAAACACCTCGCGACGGCGGAGCACCGCATCGACGATCGTGGCATCGGCGAATCCCCCAACCTCCATCGCATCGCCAGCGTCCAGCACCGATGCGGAGGCGATGCGACGGTTGCCCAGATACAGGCTCAGCCCGAGGCTGGTGGCCCGGGCCACCCGTGGCAGCAACTCGCGGTCGTGGTTGAGCACCCGGGCTCCGGCGACCATCTCCTGGTCGCGGCGCCGGAGCTTGCCGTAGCCATGCACGAGCTGGTCGAGTAGCTCCACGGCCGCCGTTGCGCGCTCGCCCATGCGGCGGGTGATGACCTGCCAAACCGCGTCGTAGACCTGGCTGTCGGAATGCTCTGCTGTCACGGCGGCCCAGTGTAACGGGGCAGCCGGGCTTGTGGTAGGCACAGGGCATGTCCACCGATGGCCGGATGCCGCCCAGGGTCCGAATCGCGCCTAGCCCGACCGGTGACCCCCACGTGGGGACCGCCTACATCGCGCTGTTCAACTATGCGTTTGCACGTCGCCACGGCGGCAAGTTCGTTCTCCGCATCGAGGACACCGATCAGCAGCGCTACACCGAGGGGAGCGAGCACGCGATCCTGGAGTCGTTGCGGTGGTTGGGCCTGTCGTGGGACGAGGGCCCCGATGTCGGGGGCGAGCACGGTCCGTATCGGCAATCGGAGCGGCTGGAGCTGTATCGCGAGCACGTGGCCCCGCTGGTCGCGAGCGGCAAGGCCTACCGCTGCTTTTGCACCCGCGAGCGGCTCGACGCACTGCGCAAGGAGCAGATGGCCGCCAAGGCGCGGCTGGGCTACGACGGTCATTGTCGCTCGCTCGATCCACAGCAGGCGGAGGCCCGGGTGCAAGCCGGTGAGGCGTACGTCGTGCGCCTGCACGTACCCGAGGGCAAGACCGTCGTGACCGACCGGCTTCGCGGCGATGTGGAGTTCGCCAATGAGCAGATCGACGACCAGGTGTTGGTCAAGTCCGACGGATTCCCCACCTACCACTTGGCCAACGTCGTCGATGACCACTGCATGGGCATCACCCATGTCATCCGCGGTGAGGAGTGGCTCAGCTCCACCCCCAAGCACGTGCTGCTGTACGAGGCGTTCGGCTGGGAGCAGCCGCAGTGGATTCACCTGGGGCTGCTGCGCAACGCCGACAAGTCCAAGCTGTCCAAGCGCAAGAACCCGGTCTCGATCATCCACTACCGCAGCCTTGGCTACCTGCCGGCCACATTCCTCAACTTCCTGGCCACCCTGGGCTTCTCCATGGGTGACGACCGCGAGCGGTTCAGCCTGCAGGAGATGATCGACGCATTCGAGTGGAGCAAGGTCAGCGTGGGTGGTCCGGTGTTCGATCCGGTCAAGCTCGATGCCTTCAATGCCGACGACATCCGGGCGCTGCCGCTGCCGGAGCTCCAGGCCCAGATCGCCGAGCACGTGCTCGGCTCCGATCGCATCGCGGCCCTGCTGGCGTTGAGCCACGAGCGTATCGAGCGGCTGGACGACTTCATCCCGTACGTCTCGTTCTTCTTCGGCGGTGTGGTCGACTACAGCACCGTGCTGCCCAAGCTGAAGATCAAGCGCACGCTGGCCGAGGCCGCGAAGATCCTCGCGACGTTCGTCGACGAGATCGAGCGAGACCCCCAGGGGCGGGCCTTCACGCCGCAATCACTCGAAGCATTTTCACGAGCGTTCTGCGAGCGCCACGAGTGGAAGGCCCGCGACCTGTTCACGCTGCTGCGCGTGGGAGCGGCGGGTCGCACCGCGGCGCCTCCGTTGTTCGACACCCTCGCGCTGGTTGGCAAGGATCGGTTCCGGATGCGTATCCGCGACTTCATCGGTGTGCTGAAGACTCAGCCCAAACCGGCCAAAGGGTAGGGCGACCGGAACCGCGGTGATCGAACAGGGAGGAATCCATTTGCCTCCAGCGGAGACTACCGCTTCGCAATGAGGAAACGCTGTGGCCCCCTGATGTGGGTCACGGCGGCGTCCGTTGCTCTGGTCTCGCCCGACGTGTTCGCGCAGCAATCCCCTGCTGCGGCTAGCACGAACGCGTCGAGTCCGAGTACCGCGAGGCCGCCGTCGACCGTCGTTCCGCCCTCCACCACCGCATCCGCGCCGGCCTCGGCCGAGCGTGTCGACGGCCCGCCCGTGGTGCCCACACCGGCCACGGCTCAACGGGTGCTGTCGGTCCCCGTGTTTGCGAGTGGACCATCCCCGACCACGCCCACCGATGCGTACGCACGCCCGGCGCACCAGCGTCGGGATGTCGCATCGGCGCTGCTGGGGACGGGGGCCTCGTTGTTCCTGGTGAGCTACTTGTCGACCGCGTTCGCAGGGGCGGTGATATGGGACGACAGCCGCGCGTCGAGCCAGGGGCCGATGTCACGCGATGTACGTCGCCGGCTGCGCTACGGAGCCACGCTGATGGTGCCCGGCGTGGGGCCGTTGGTCGCGATGGGCTGGTCGGGCTCGGCCGTCCGCTCGATGGGCCTGGGGATCTCCGGAGCCCTTCAAGTGGGCGGGCTCGTGATGACCTACATCGGGGCGCGCAACCACATTCGGATGAACCGCCAACGTTGGTTGAGCATTGGAGGGGCCGCGACGTCTTCGCTGGCGCAGGCTTCGTTGCGTATTCGGTTTTGAGGCGCTCGCTCCAACAAAGAGCAAGACCGCCGCCCGGCATTGTTCGAAGTTCAACCCCTACCTCCGGCAGGTGGGCATCACAAATAACCGCTTCGGGCTTCCCGCCGGACGGGCCTGCGCTCCCGCGGACAGCGGCGATTCCCTGGTTGAATGGAGTAGGAAGAACTTAGACGGCTCGGGCAGCGGTCTGCCCACCAAGGGTAGCACTCGCCACTGTCCCGGCGACGCGAAATATCCCCGAACAACGCCACGACAATTGCGAGGGTGTCCCAACCCCAAACGATGAGCCGCTTGACAGCGGCCTCATCGATCCGGTGGCCGTCGTGCCGCTATCAGTGCGGGTCGTGGGAAAACCGGGGGTCGGCCTTGGGAGCCTGCTCGCGGTAGTCGGCACCGAGCCCGCCCTGCACCGCCACGCTGGGCCCGCCGCGCTTCATCAGCTCGACTTTGCCCAGCACCGCTTCTTCACGAAGCTCGGAAGGGGGCATGTGGATGCGGGAGTCCATCCGGATCGCATCACAGGGACATGCCTCGACACACAGCCCACACACCACGCACTTGAGCTCGTCGATGACGAAGCTGTGCGGAGCCTTCTCGGCGTCGTCCTTGCGGTCTTCGGCCTCGATGTAGATGCAGCGCGCCGGACAAACGGTCGAGCAGCACATGCACGCCACGCAGCGCACCGAACCATCTTCGCGATGCATCAGCCGATGCACGCCCCGAAAACGCTCGGGGTAGTAGTCCGCGGGATCGACTCCGGGCTCACCGTAGCGAATCGTGTCCACGTCGCCGTGGCCGGGCGAGAACGTGTTCTTGAAGAAGTGCCTGGCCGTGGTCAGCAAGCCCTCGAGGATCGCGGGCAGAAAGATCTGATCGCGGGTCGTACGCTCGAGGGAGACCTTCTTGACGCCGATGGTCATGGGTATGGCTCCTAGGACGCCGGGGTCAGGCCCGGCATCAACAGGTAGACGAGGATCGCGGTGATGACGAGGTTGGCGATGGACAGCGGCAACAGCCCCTTCCACCCCAAGCTCATCAGTTGATCGTAGCGGAAGCGCGGCAGGGTCCAGCGGACCAGCAGCTGGACGCCGCACAGCAAGAACACCTTGCCGCCCCAGATGACCATGCCCAGCACGACCACGAGCACGTGGGGGATGGCGGTGCCCCACCCGGTGAAGGCGGCGTAGACGGCCCCGAACAGGTGCAGCACGCCGACCAGGGCCACGACTGCGCCGAACAGCTCGCCGGCCTTGGACGTACGCCAGGCCAACACCCCCATGACGGTGAGCCCCAAGCCCACCGCGGTGAGGAACAGCGTGGCCGCCAGCGCACTGGAGAAGCCACCCGCAGTGAGCATGCCGAACGGCAGACCCCAGCCACCCAGGAACAGGGTCGCCAGCATCGCGGCCATGAAGATGGTCTCGATGAACTCGCTCAAGTAGAACAGGCCGAAGCGCATCCCGGAGTACTCGATGAAGTACCCGATGATCTCCGAGTCGGCCTCGGGGATGTCGAACGGAGCCCGCTTGGTCTCCGCCATTCCGGCGGTGAAGAACAAGACGAAGGCGATCGGCTGGAGGACGATGCCCCAGTAGGTGGTCTCCTGAGCCTTGACCAGCGCGTGGGGCTCGAGCGTCCCGTACACGAGCAGGGCGCCGACGATGGTGAGGCCGATGGCGACCTCGTACGAGATCATCTGGGCGCTCGCCCGCAGCGAGCCGAGGATTGCCCACTTGTTGTAGCTGGACCATCCGGCCAGAGCCGTGCCGTAGGTGGCCAGCGAGGCGATGGCGAAATAGAACAGCAGACCGACGTCGATCTGGGCGACCTGCAGCGGGGTACCGCCGCGGCCGTCGGCACACTGCGCCACATCGGCGCCGCTCAGCGGCTGGAACAGCTGGTCGTAGCAAATGCCATCGCCGAACGGGATGATGGCGAACACCAGCAGCGCGGGCGCGACCGCGAATACGGGCGCCAGGTTGTACAGCGCGCGGTGGGCACGCTTGGGGATGAAGTCCTCCTTGAAGAGCATCTTCACCCCGTCCGCGATGAAGTGGACGATGCCCCACAGCCGGAGGTTGAGCCCGCCGATCCGGATGTTGGCCCGGTTGGGGCCGACGCGGTCCTGCATCATGGCGCTCTGCTTGCGCTCCATCCACGTCAGCAGCGAGGCCAGCGGCATGATGAAGCCCAGCACCAGCAGCAGGATCTTCACCAGCGCAGGCAGCATGTACTGGGTGACCCACGAGGGGTCTTCGAAGCGGATGGGCATCCCGGTGTGGGGGACGCCGTCGACCGAGAAGACCAGCCGGGACTTGCCCTCGCGGAACTCGTTGGCGGCGGTGGGCTCGGGCTCCTCACCACCGCGGACGACGGCGGGTCGCGCGTCGCCGGGGCCCAGGAAGTAGCCGGCTTCGACGCCCACGTGGAACGTGATCGAGCCCTTGGCCGGAATCTGGGTGGCCGAGGCATCCTCGCCGACGGTGAACGCCACCCAGTCGGGCGTGGTCTCGTCGATGCGGGGCCGATCCACGCGGACCGGCTGATCCGACACGTTGACCAGGGTCACTTCGACCGGGCCGGTGCTCGGGTGGAAGATGAGGGTGCCCGGCTCGGTCTTCACCAGCACGGGTGCTTGGGTGGAGGTGGGCGGCTCGTCGCAGGCGGTGGTGAGCACGCCCAGCACCATGGCCAGGCACAGCCCCGCCACCGCGCGCGAGCGGGTGGCGAGCGTGGCGACGAAGCGAGAGAGGATCGCGGCGACGTGGGTCATCTCGGTCTCGATCTCGAAGAAGGGGCAGCCGAATCAGCCGCGGGAGTTGGCCCAGCGCAGCAGGGTGGGGCGGGTAGCCGTGGGGTCGGTGACCAGGGTGGTCAGCTCGGCGTGCTGGTGTTGCTCGGCCAGCGCCCGGGTGCGCTCCTTGGCGGTGGCCACGTTGCGCAGGCCCATGGCGACCAGCAGGTCGCGCAGCAGATCGGCGCGATGGCGTCGGTCGTGCTCGGGACGCCACGCCGGCTGGAGCACGCGCAGCAGCCCCTGCCGATTGGTAGTGGTGCCCAAGACCTCCGCCCAGCTGGCGGCAGGCAGGACCACGGAGCAGGCGCGGGACAGCGGGGTATCGCGGGCGGCCAGGCACACGGAGGTGATGCCGGACAGCCCCTGTAGTGCGACTTCCGACAGCTCCCCGGCGTCGTCGAGGAACACCACGGCGTCGTAGGCACGGCCGGCCAGCTCGAGGGCGAGCTCGGCCTCGTGCTTGTCGACTTCGCCCGCGGCATCGAGGGCCCCGTGGGTGTTGGGGTTCTTGTCGGCGTCGCGCAGGACGTCGTCGCCCTCGCCCCGGGGGCGTCCGAGGACGTAGCGCGTGGGCTCACCGCCCGCCCCCTTGGGTCCGGCCAGCGCTGCGGCCAGCTCGCTGAGTGCGGCGTTGGCCTCGTTGGTGGCGCACGCGGAGAACACCACCGCGACCTTCTTGGCCTCGGTCAGGCGCTTGGCGGCCACCGCGATGGCCTCCGACAGCGACCGTTGCTCCTCGCCCACGGTGGCGTGGTGGACCCGCTGCTGCGGATCGAGGTCTTTGTAGGTGTAGCGGCCGTCGTCGCACATCCAGTGGCCGTTGACCGCTGGATCGTTGCGAGGCACGACCCGGTAGGCCTGCTCGTGCTTGGCGTGCAGCTCGGTGGCGCAGCCGGTGGCGCAGCCCTGGCACGTGCTGTTGGTCGCGCGCAGCTCCCAGGCTCGAATGGAGAACCGGAAGTCCTTGGCGGTCAGTGCACCGACCGGGCACACGTCGACGGTGTTGATCGAGTAGGCGTTGTCGAGTCGGTGCCCCTCGGCGATGTCGAGGGACTCGTGGTCGCCCCGGTACATCATCTCGAGCTCGGACGTCTGGGGGATTTCCTGGCAGAACCGGACGCAGCGCGAGCACAAGATGCAGCGCTCGGCGTCGAGGACGATCTCGCGGCCGATGTCCTTGTGCTTGGACTTGCGGATCTTGGGCACGTCGACGCGCGTGAGCGCGTGGTCGTGGTCCATGTAGTGCCGCTGCAGCGTGCACTCGCCGGCCTTGTC
>JAHZJA010001071.1 GCA_022601155.1 Deltaproteobacteria bacterium
CACCCCTTTCCTTGCGCCAGATCGACGGCTGCGCCCAAGGGCTTGCTGTGGCTCGACGGGTCCAGCCTGCTTGCTGGACCCGTGTTGCCCGGACACAACGAGCTCCTCACGCGGCGCAGCTCAGCGCGACGGTTTCCGACTCCTGCCGTCACCTGAACTCAACGGCATCGATCGCGACGCCCTCGGGCTGGACGTTTCGGCGACGCGTGTCGAGGTCCTCGGCTCGGCCGCGATCTCCAACCACCTGCACGTGGTCGTCGGCAGAGACACGCGATCAGAACAGGCCTTGGCCCGGCATCTTCGACGGCTGACGCACCCAACGCGCCCATAGTTCTTCGTCGAATTTGGTCGTCTTCGTGATGGTGGAAGTAGCGCACATGGGGTTGCTTGGACTCGACCGGGGATCGTGGCCGCAGGGAGGTGCCATTGAGAAACCGTGACCTTCACATGCTCGGTGAAGTACTGGCAGCGGGGAAACCTTCGGTCGATAGCCGTACCCGCGCGGCGGCGTATCGCAGACAGTGCCCTACACCCCGCTCGATGGACTCGACCAGCCCGACTGTGCCGCTTGCCGACGCTGCGCGAAGCCCCTAGCATCGACCGACCGGTCCTCGGGAGCGGTAGAAGGTGGGACACGTGGACCGCTCACAGGTCACAGCGAATCTGTTGTTCACGGTACCGCTGGCGATCGCCGGTTGCTCGAACGAGGGGGCCGGTGGCGAAGACTCGGACTCCACCGCGGACACCACCGCAGCCGCCGGGAGCAGCCACGGCACCACCCAAGGCACGACCGGCGACGACACGACGACGTCTTCGGGAGCCGCCGATGACACATCGGAGGACTCCACTACGACCGGGCCCGTAGCAGGCTGTCAGCAGCCGCAAGCGGTGCCCAGGGGGCCGGACTGCACCGGTGTGGATGGAGTGCTGATGGGCAGCGCCATCATCGCCGAAGGCCTCGACACACCCGACGTCCTCGTGGGCATCCGCGAGGTCACCGGCTCGGTCCGCATCAACAGTATCGACGTCACCAACCTGGACTTCATGGAGTGTCTGCAGACAGTGGGTGGGGACGTGACCATCTTTGGAAACGACCAGCTGACCAACGTCGACGGTTTATGGAGTCTGACCGACATTGGGACGAACTTCATCTTCACTGAAAACGACGCACTGATCGACTTCGACGGTCTGCCCAACGTCGTAGAACTTGGCAACAGCCTGGTCATCCGCCACAACGACACGCTGACCACCATCAGCGGACTTCACCAGCTCACGACGGTCCACGACCTGATCGTTCAGAACAACGACGCGCTGCTCGACATCGACGGTCTCGGTGGTCTGACGACCCTGACCGCCATCGAGTTGGCGCCGGGGTTCGACGAGGTCGGAACATTCTCGGTATCGGCCAACCCGACGCTGTGCATCAGCAGCGTCAACTGCGTAGGCGAAGGCATCACCGACCCCTCGAGACCCCCCCCGGACTGGACGACACAGGGCAACGACGATCGCTGCTGAGTTCGATGGTCTCGATGATCTCGTCCCGACGCCACCCCAACGCAGGACCCCCCATGCTCGAAGGTCTCCGACTCATCGCCGCCACCTGTGCCGCCGTCCTGCTCGGCGGGTGCGGCACGGGCGACACCGTGCCGACCAATGCTTCGATGCAAACCGGAGCCACGACCGCCGTCGACGACCCCTCGACCAGTGCGGTGACGAGCACCACGCGCGCGGACGGCCAGAGCACCACGCTTTCGCCGGAGACCACGGGATTGGACACCACGCTCGGGCCGGTGACCAACACCGACGAAGGCGGCGGCTTCCTCCCCGACCCCGATGGCGGAACCGATTTCGAATGTGACCTGTTCGCCCAGGGCTGCCCTGCCGGCGAAAAGTGCATGCCGTGGGCCAACGATGGCAGTGGCGTGTGGAATGCCGCCCGATGTTCCCCCGTCGCCCGGAACCCCGCCCAACCGGGCGACCCTTGTATGGTCGAGGGCTCGGCAACTTCGGGCATCGACGACTGCGACTTCGGGTCCATGTGCTGGGACGTCGACCCCAAGACGAACGTGGGGACGTGCGTGGCGATGTGCACCGGCAGCTACAACGAGCCGTTCTGCGAGGACCCCAGCACCCAATGCCAGATCGGGTCCTCTGGCGTCATCATCCTTTGTCTGTTCGCGTGCAGTCCCTTGATTCAAGACTGTCCGCGGACTCAGGCGTGCTATCCGGTCAACGATAATTGGGAGTGCGTCCCCGATGCGTCGGGCTATATGGGTGCGTACGGAGACGCTTGCGAGTTCATCAACGTCTGCGACCCCGGTCTGGTGTGCCTGGGCTCGGACGCGACCCCCGGCTGCCCGAGCAACGTGGGCTGCTGCACCGAGATTTGCGACGTTTCCGACCCCGAGGGGGATGACCAGTGCACGGGCGCCGTGCAGGGACAGACCTGCCAGTCCTGGTCCGAGCCTGGCGCCGCGCGGCCGGGATACGAAGACGTTGGAGTCTGTGCAATCCCTCGGTGAGTCTGTATGCCGCGACCGCGCAATAGTTGGTTGCTGCGATCGGCCAACGAGCGGTCGGGCCTGTACCCGGCCCGGTGCGCAGCCGGAGGCCAGCGACCAGCCGGGCGATGGACAGGCTACTCGAAAACCAGCTCGACGCCGCTGCCCGGGTGAGTCATCGTCGCCTCGAGATCGACGGTCGACGACCCGATCTGCTCCTCGAACGTCAGCGTGCAAGCATCCGCGCCTTCGGGACAATCGCAGGCGTCCGGGTCGTCGGCGGGGCACTGTACCCGCGCTTCGCTGCGCACGAAGTAGTCATCCGCCAGAGCATTGGACCGACGCTCGCAGCACGTTTGGTGGGTATGACCTGCACGTCATCATGCTGACGGCCGCGTTCATTCGCACGTAGCCGCGGAAGTTGCGAGCCACGCGAGCATCCGACCGTGGTGGCATCTCCGACTCGCAACCCGGGCCGCCTCGTTGGCCGACAGCCGGGACGTCGCACCCTCTCATCGGGCCATCCCCAGCCGCGTGGTTCGTGCCTGGTATCCTCCCGCGGTGGCTGGGTCGCGCACCGAGGAGGTCCGCCTCTCGACGCTGTTCGACGCGGCGCGAGACGACGAGGTCCTCGAGACCCACCCCGGGCTGGGCGACGTGGAGCGGGCGCTGTTTGGCCGCGCGTCTGCGTCGGCGCGACCGATGTTCGGGCGCTACATGCCGCTCGAGCGCCTGGGGGGCGGAGGCTACGGGGTAGTCCACGCGGCGTGGGATCCCGAGCTACGGCGCCGGGTGGCGCTCAAGCTGCTCCGCGGACGCTCGGTCGAGGGAGTCGAGGTGCAGCAGGAGCGGCTCATCCGCGAGGCACAGACCCTCAGCCAGGTCAGCCATCCGCACGTCGTACCGATCTACGACATCGGGCGAGTGCGCGACGCCGAGGGGCGCCCCGGCGTTTTCCTGGTGATGAAGGTCGTCGAGGGACCACAGCTAGACCGCTGGCTCGCCGCGCGCCCCCGCACGTGGCAAGAGATCTGTGCCGTCGTGGTGCAGGCAGGACGAGGCTTGGCCGCCGCCCACGACCTCGGCATCGTGCACCGCGACTTCAAGCCCGCCAACGTCCTGATCGAGACGCGCCGCGGCAGCACCCATGCGATGGTGCTCGACTTCGGTCTCGCGTTTGGAGTGTCGGGCCCCGTGTCGGTGCCGCCCGCCGACGACCCGGCGGAGCACGATCCCCACCAGCGCCTCACCGCGGTGGGGAGCACCGTGGGCACGCCGCTGTACATGTCACCCGAGCAACACCTCGACCACGAGCTCGACCCCCGCTCGGATCAGTTCTCGCTGTGCGCGGTGCTCCATGAGGCGCTGTTCGGCCGGCTCCCGTGGGCGGGCCTGTCGCTGGCCGAGCTCGGTCCGTGCAAACACCAGCCACCATCCCTGCCACGCGCATCGGGGGTGCCCGCCCGCATCGGCGCCGTGGTCCAGCGAGGGTTGGCGCCCGATCCCGACCACAGGTTTTCATCGATGACCGCGCTGCTCGACGCGCTCGAGGCCGTGCCCCGTCGTCGTCGCCAGCGGCGGGTGGGCATGGTCCTCGGGGTCGCGGTGGCGCTGCCCCTGGGGACGTCGGCGGCCCTGGACCATCGCGCACAGCAGGACTGCCACGCCCGGGATCAGATCGCGACCGCTGCCTACCCGGCTGCAGCCGAGGCCGAGCTGGCCGAGCACTTCGCCGGCCTGGCCAGCTACGGGGCGCCGACCATCGCGTGGGTCTCGGGCGAGCTCATGGCCTATCGCGACACCCTGGGGCAGTCGCTCGTCGACGGCTGCCTTGCCACCCGAGTCCACGGCGCGATGTCCCCACAGG
>JAHZJA010001072.1 GCA_022601155.1 Deltaproteobacteria bacterium
CCCGAGAGCTACCGCTACCGTCAGCTGTACGACTCGTATCGCGAGCGCAACGCCCGGCTCGACAGCATCGATGAGCTGCACCTGGTCGAGGGGATCGACGACGACTGGATGGCCGCGTTCGGCCACGAGCTGACGGTCTACGGCGGGTGCAAGGTCAACCTCAACTTCGCCAGCGCCGAGCAGATCGCCCTGGTCCTGCGGCACTCGGTTGCGGCCGACGACAAGTACAAGACCGAGGGGGAGAACTTCCTGCTCAAGACGATGCCGTTGGCCAACTACATCGTCGAGAGTCGCGAGTTCTCGCTGTTCAAGGACCTCAAGGCCTTCAAGGAGCTGGTCCAGCAGCCCGACCAGGCCATGTCCGGCCTGGCCGCACTGAGCGGCGACACCGAGCAACTACCGCAAAACCTGCCGCGGATCCCCGAGGGCATGGAAGTGCGAGTCAATGGTGGGGAGCGCAATGGCGATACGTGGGGCGGACTGTCCGACGTATCGACCGTGGCCCCCGAACACGTCTATCGCATCGAGGTCATCACCGAGGTGGGCGCCGTCAAGAAGCGCCTCACCGCGGTGTACGACATGAAGTACCAACGCGCGCAAAGCCAGGGAACGGGTGCCTGGCTGTATGTGCGGGAGGAGTAAGCGAGCCCATGGCCAATAAATTCGTAGGCGTCGATCTCGGCTCCCACCACGTCAAAGTGGTGGTGGTGTCGGCCGGCCTGCGCGGCGTGCAGGTCACCGACGCCTTCTCCGAGCCGGTTTCACAGGTACCCTCGGACGATCCGGAGGTCGATCCTCTCGGAGCCGTCCTCGCGGTGGCTCTGGGCGCGCTCAAGCAGCGGCGGCTTCTGTCGCACCCCGTGGGGTTGGTGCTGCCGCCGGGACTGTGCAGCTATCGGCTGCTGAGCTTCCCGTTCTCCGACGAGCGACGCATCGCGCAGGCGGTGGGGTTCGAGGCCGAGGGCCAGTTCCCGGTACCCGTGGAGGAGCTGTTCTACGGCCACCTGGTGGTGCCGGGTTCAGGGCAGGGAGGCCGGGCGCTCGTGGCCGCGGCGCGCCGTGACCGGGTGCAGCCCATCTCCGACATCTTCAAGCGGGCCGACGTCGAGCTCAAGGTGGTCACCTCGGGTGCCGCCGCGATGGCCCAGGTCGCGGCCCGTCCGGCGCCGACCCCCGCTTCACCCGAGCTCGCCGAGCGTGGGCTCGAGCCCATCACCCTCATCATCGACATGGGGCACGCCAGTACCCAGCTGGTGGCGATGGGTCCCAAGGGCCCCCGGGCGATTCGGGCTGTCCGTCGCGGTGGTCGGCACATCACCGCCGCGCTCGCCAAGGCCTACAAGCTCTCGGATCTCGACGCAGAGGCCGGCAAGCATCGCGACGCATTCCTGCCCCACCATGGGCTCGAGTCGATGGATGACGAGCAGCTCGATGCCGGGCGCATCGTCGCCAAGGCCATCGACCCCATCATCCGCGAGATCGGCCACACCCGGATGTGGCTGCGGGCGACCTACAAGCTCGAGGTCACCAAGGTCATGCTGGCCGGCGGCGGGGCTGCACTGCAGGGCCTGGTGCCCTACCTCGAGGAGCAGACCGGCGTCGACGTGCAGCGCTTCATGCCATCGGCCACGGTGGTCAAGGGCACGCAGGGTCGCGACTGGGCCAACTACGCCGGGGCCCTGGGCGCGGCCTTCGGAGCCGCGCGGCGCCCGTTGCTGCAGCTGCACGACGCCTCGGCGGTCAGCGGCGAGGGCAGCTGGATTCAGGAGCGTATGTCGTCACTGGTCGCCATCGGTGTGGCGGTGATGGCCTTTGGCGCCCTAGACACCATCGCGCAGGTCAAGGCACTGGAGGCCGAGCAAGTGGCTTACGAAGACGAGCTGGCCGCGGCCACGCTCGAGACCTTCGGCGAAGAGCTCGGCCCCTCGAAGATCGAGGCCAAGCTCGCGAGTGTCGAGGGGCAGGACATGGTGAGCCTGGTCCCGGAGAAGGGGGCACTGGAGGTGCTGGCGATGATCGTGGAGTCGGCGACGCCCAGCGACCTCGGAGCCGCACCCCCGCCGGGCACCATCGATCCCGCGACGGGGCAGCCGGTGACCCCGGGCGGGCTCATGCCCGGGATGACCGGCACCGATCCTTCCACGGGCGCACCATTGATGCCGACCGCGACACCGCTGGTCGACGACGGACAGCCGGGCACCACCGCCGACGGCGAAGAGAAGAAGGTCGGTCCGATCGAGCTCGAGCGCGGCATCGTGATGGCCGACGAGCTGTCGTTTTCGTCGGTGGAAATCCGCGAGCGCAAGGTCGAGCTGAAGATCGATGCGAACTTCTCGGCGACCCAAGATCGGCTCAACTACAAGCTCAAGCAGCACGGCTGCCTGGCGAACATCTCCAACGGCAAGGTCCGCGGCGCCACTCGCAAGAACTTCGAGATGACCATGGACAACAACTGCTACTACGCCACGGCCGACGAAGACGCCGAGGCCAGCGGCGAAGGGGCAAAGGGCTGAACGATGGCGCAACCTCCCATGGGCGGCGGCTTCATGAGCCGAATGACCCCCCGCGAGCGCACCTACATCATGGCCTTCGTGCTGACGGCCTTCGTGATGAGCATCCTGGTGCTCCTGTACATGCGCGACAAGGCTCTGAGCGAGACCGAGAACGACATCACCGCGACGCGGCGGGCGCTCACCATGGTCTACACGCGAGGGGCGGTCTACAAGGAGCGGCTGGCCGAGAAGAAGGAGCGCGAGGCCAAGATCTCCGACAAGAGCATCTTGTTCTCCACTCTGCTCGAAGAGGCGGCCACCGTCGCCGAGAACATCACGCCCTCCAACGAGGAGGAGCTTGCCTCGCAAGAGCTGGGCGACGGCCTCATCAAGCGCAGCCACAAGTTCAACCTGCGTAGCGTCAGCCTCGAAGACCTGGTCAAGTTCCTGAGCAAGATCGAGAGCAAGGCGGGCCACATCATCATTACCGAGGTGCTGAGCATTCGCTCGCCGAGCAACGCGGAGGACCGGCTCAACGTCGATGTCACCATCGCGACCTGGGAGCGCCGCGCCGAAGAAGAGGCCACCGAGGGCGACGCTCAGGACGGAGGTCCGTCGTGAAACTGACCGTTCGGCTGCCCAACTTCACGATGACCCGCGGCAAGGTGCCTGGCGGCGGTGGTTCCGGTTCATCGAAGCGAGGCCTGTGGCGCACCTTCAAGCAGGTGCTGCTGTGGGGTGGTCTCGGCTTCCTGTTCTTCGTGATCTTCGCGTGGATCAGCTTGCCCACCCGAGCGCTGGCCTGGCGCATCAGCCACGAGGCCAAGGCACGCGGCTACATCGTCGACGTCGGCGATCTGTCCGTCTCGCCGTTCGGCGGGGTCACGCTCGAGCAGGTGCAGTGGACCTTTGCGCCCTCCCGGCCGGGGCAGGTGCCCACCATCTTCGTCATCGACGAAGTCGATGTGGACATCAGCATCTTGTCGTTGCTGGTCGGGAACATCGATGTCGATCTCGAGGCCGACCTCGGTGATCCCGAGGACGAGACGGACGGCCGGCTCGAGGCCAACTTCACCAAGGGCGACTCGGAGTCCTCGTTCACGCTCACGCTCGAGGACCTGCCGCTGTACGGTGTGCCCAAGGCCGCGCAGGCTCTCAACGCTCCGCTTCGCGGCATCCTGGCGCTCGACATCGACCTCACGATGCCCGAGCACAAGTTCGCCGAGGCGACGGGCTCGATCGATCTGAGCTGCTCGTCGTGCACGGTGGGCGACGGCGAGGAGAAGCTCTATGTGCCCGGCTACAAGGCACTCAAGAGCGGGGTGGTCGTCCCCGAGATCGACATGGGGACCTTGTCGGGTCACATGACGGTCGAGGATGGCGTCGCCACCTCCGACGGCCCCATCGAGACTCGCAGCGACGACGTCTGGGTCCAGATCTCCGGATCGATCACGTTCAAGGATCCATTCGCCAAGTCGCGCTTCGACATGGTGCTCAAGTTCAACCTCAGCGAAAAGCTGCAGGACGAGAGTGAGCCGATGCGGTTCATGATCCAGACCGCGACGGCCAAGACCAAGCTCGATGCTCCGGAGAAGGGCCTCGGGTTCAAGCTCGATGGGCCGGTCACCAAGCCGCGCTTCATCGGCATCAAGTCGGCGTCGCGGCGACAGTCGCGGGCGGATAAGCGAGCCAAGCAGCGCGCGCGCGACGAGAACCGCCGCAAGAAGCGCCCGTCCAAGTCTACGAGCCGGCGTCCAGGCAGCTCGGATACTCCCGATGCTGCCGACGGGCCCAAGCCCAAGATCGGCGAGCCGCTCGACGTCAAGCCGCTCGGTCCCGGTGAGACTGGTGAGCCGCCGGGGGTGCCGACACCGACCGATCCTCCTGCAGGGAGGGAGCCGACCGAGGAGCCCACTCCCGAGCCCGAGGCGGAGCAGCCCGTCGAAGGGGGTGGTGGCGAGGGCGGTGACGAAGGTGGCGACACTCCGCAGCCCGCTGCCGAAGACGAGACGCCGACCGAGGAACCTGTCGCCGACGATGGCAGTGCGCCCGAAGAAGGCGGAGCCGCCAATGCCGAGGAGCAGGGGCAAGACCCCGCGCCCGAAGAAGGCGGCGACGGCAACTAGCCGGGCGCACCCTCGTCGTTACGCGGGCCGACTGTAGGCCCGACCGAAGGCACACCCCTGGTGGGTGTGCCTCGCTCGTTGGTTGGACGGTGGTGACAACGAACGGTTGCGTCGCAGCGGTTCACCGAGGAGTGCGGCGCGTCACCATGCTGCCCGATGGGGCAGCGAGCAATCGTTCGGCAGACGAGGGACGAACGCACCGTCGGCCTCGGATGTTCCATGGATCGTGCGGGGCGTCACCTCGAAGGGCAGACGTGCGCCACGGCACTTGAGAGCCTGGCACTGACGCCGCAGTTTGAATCCATGGGTAAAACCAAGGTGCGAACGTTGAGGGGGCTGCTGCCCTTGGTGGTGGGGGCATTGGCGGCGAGCGGGTGTGCCCGGACCGTGTGGTTCACACAGCCGCTGCGCGAGGCGTACGAGCTGGGCGTGGTGCCGGGGGTCGAGCACAACGAGCTACCCAACGACGCGGAAGGACGCGAGGCCGTCACACCCACCCGAACCCCCGACGAGCTCCAGTACTTCGTGTCCGAGCGCTTGGTGCTCCAGCGCGAGGTGATGTCGCGCAACGACAGCCTCGCCCACGGTCGCATTCGCGTGCGCCAGGGAAAGTTCGTCGACCAAGTCGTGATTCGGAGCAAGACCCCCGGTGTGGCCGTGGACTGGGGCGATGACTGGATCGCGATCAGCTTCGAGGAAGGCAGCTCGCTGGTGTTCTCGACGGCGGACGACGCCAGCGGGCGCGGGGACGTGTATCACCTCCGCGAGACGGCCGACCCCAGTGGAGGACGTGCCGGCGTGGAGCTGGCGGGGCGGCGCTACCGTGTTCGCTCGGGACACTCGGCGCGCCTGGAGATCCGTCGCAACAAGAAGACCAAGCGCTCGCGTCAGCGAACCGTGTTGCGCGGCCGACGAATCGAGGGCGGGTCTCCCTGACGGCAGGTGCTCGGTCGTGTCGCGAGCTCGCCGGTGAGAATGCTCCGCGGGCGTGCGCGGAACGACCGTGCGACGAGTCCGGGTTGCGATCGTCATCGCCCCTTGGTGCCCGCCGAGGAAGCGCGAGGGGGTCGGCGCGTGTAAGCTGGACGGTATGGCTTCGTCGTTCGTTCGGTCTGCCGCGTGGTCAGGCATGGGATTGCTGTTGGGTCTGGTGTCGGGGTGCTTTTCTCCGGATCCTCCGATCGAGGGTGATGAGAGCTCTTCGGGGTCCTCGGGCCCGAGCGCGGGCGTGTGCGTGCCCGGCGAGACGCAGACCTGTCTGTGCGTCGGCAACCAAGAGGGCGTGCAGTCGTGCAATGCCGATGGCTCTGGTTTCGATGCGTGTGAATGCACCGGGGCCACGACCAATCCCACCTCGGGCGATCCGGCAACCACGACCGGTGCCGACTCGAGCGGCGATGCAACCAGCAGCCCCAGCGGCGGTCCCTCCGACTCGAGCGGAAGCGACTCCGAGCCGTCGACCTCGGACACGGGACCGATTGGTGATGCCTACCTGCAGTGCGTCGACAGTGGCTGCGAACAGGCCGATGAGATTTGCCTGGTGTTCGGGGGAGGCCCCGAGCCCGATGCCACGGTCTGCATCGTGCCCGACTGCAGAGGTGACGCGGAGTGCCCCGCGGCGCCTCGAGGCTCCTCGGCGCAGGTGGCCTGCATCGACGTCACCGAGGACGACATTACGGAGTGCGTGTTGCTGTGCGTGTCTTCCGACGAGTGTCCGACCGGCATGGAGTGCGTGGCCGATGTCATCTGCATGTGGCCCGGTTGAGTCGCCCGGGGGCTCAGGACTGGTAGCCCACCGTGCCGCCGACGATGGTGGCTGCGATCTCGGCGTTACGTACGTCCAGGGGAGACAGCGTACGAAGGTCTTTGCGGAAGCAGGTCAAGTCGGCTTGGCGTCCAACGGTGAGCGCTCCGAGGAACTCCTCCGCGAAGCCGGCGTAGGCGGCCGCGGCACTGAATGCCGACACGGCTTCGACGAGGGTCAGGCGTTGGTCGGGTAGCCACCCTCCGGCTGGATTGCCCGCGGCGTCTTGTCGGGTGATCGCGGCGTACAAGCCGTGGGTGACGTCGGGAAGCTCGACCGGAAAGTCGCTGCCAAAGCACAGCGGGACCCCTGCCTCGAGGAAGCGCCGCCACGCGTAGGCGCCGGCCAGGCGCTCGGGCCCCAGGCGCTCGGGCGCCCACGGCATGTCGCTGGTGGCGTGGGTGGGCTGCATGCTCGCCACCACGCCGAGCTCGGCAAAGCGCGGGATGTCTGCGATGTCGACGATCTGGGCATGCTCCACGCGGAGCCGAGAATCGGGGCTGCCGTGGGCGGTGAGGGCAGCGGCGTAGGCGTCGAGCACCGCGCGGTTGGCCGCGTCGCCAATCGCATGCGTGGCGATCTGCCAGCCGTTGGCCGTAGCCAGGGTGCAGCGCGCGAGCAAGACCGCGGGGTCTTGCTGCATGAGGCCGCGGTGGTCCGTTCTGTCGTGGTAGGGCTCGAGCAGAGCGGCGCCGCGACTACCCAGCGCACCGTCGGCGTACAGCTTGACGCCAAGCAGCCCGTAGCGGTCGTCGGGGCCAGGCTTGGTGGGCGTTCGCTGCTCGGCGATCTCGGGAAACCACGACGAGTCGGCATAGCCCCACACCCGTATGCCGAGGCGTCGGGCGGGATCAGTCGACTCCATTCGGGCGCGGTACAGGGCGTCGACGGCCGACGAGACGCCCATGTCGTGGACGCCTGTGAGCCCTCGCGACAACGCATGGGCCTGGGCTGCATCGAGCTGTCGCTCCAGATCTTCGGCGGTCGCGGGCGGCGGCTGCATCAATCCCATCGCGGCGTCGATGAGTACGCCCGTGGCGGCCCCGGTGGCATCCCGCAGGATCTCGCCGCCCTCGGGCGCCGCACGGTCGGGCCCGATGCCCGCGGCCTTTAGGGCAGCCGCATTGGCCCAGCCCGCGTGGCCATCGACCCGCCGCAGCCAGACGGGGCGATCGCCGAAGGCCTTGGTCAGGGGATGATGGGTGGGCATGGCCGCACCGGGCCAGAGGTTTTGGTCCCATCCGCGCCCGGTGATCCAAGCCTGCCCGCGATCATGGGCCTTGACCCGCGCCACCACGTCCTCGACCGAGGTCGCGCCGCGAAGGTCGACCTCTTCCAGCCCACGGCCCAAGCCCAAC